>NZ_JAHBDP010000076.1:0-69275 GCF_019956495.1 Pseudomonas sp. BF-B-26
CTGCGGTGCTGGGAGGGGGCGGGGTGATTCTTGGCGGGCTGGCGGTAGGCATTACGGCGCTGGCCGAAGGTTTTGCCACCATTGCCGAGGAAGCCAAGGAGGTCGCGCTGTTTTTTGATGGGCTGGAAAAGGCGCACTTAGAAGGTGGCTATCACCTGGACAAGGCCTCGAATGCCTGGATAGCGCATCCCTTGCTGGTGTTTGCCGATCTGGATTTGCGCGCATCCACCGTCCATTTCGACAGTCCGAAACTGTTCCCGCTTCGGGACCATTTCGGGGTTCCGGATTTCGATGTGGATTACGACCGCGCCACCGATATTCGCCAGGGGCTTGGGTTGCCGGACTCGGCGCGTTTCTCCCCACAGGCAGGACAGACAATCGTTCTGCCCTGCACCCCCAAGACCTGGTACGCCTACGAATACAAGTTGCTGCCGTTTGTCACGTTTCGTCATGCCGGCGGTTACGACACGGCGCGTCGACTGGAAAAAAAGAACGAACAGGGGCAATGGCAATTTCTGTTTTCGTTCTATTCATTCCCCGGAGAGTACGTGGTCAACCGGCTGAATCCGGTCTACAAGCCAACGCTATTCAATGTTCGTCTCGATAATGTCGAGCGTTCACTGGCAGTGCCTGCGCTACCGAAAATGTGGCACGGGCTGGTGTCCTACCGAGTAGAAGGCGCAGGGGCTCAATGTTCCGTGCTGCTCAATCCCGGGGTGAGCCTTGAACTCGCCGCACCCGGTCAGATTGCGATGCAATGGGTGCTGCTGATGCCATGGCTGGTGGAGGCAGATATCCGGATAGAGGCCGGGGGCCGCCTTGTTTCGGGGGCATTGGATGTGACCTTCAGTGGCAGTGGTGTTCACCATGTATTGCTCAAGCTTGCGGATAACAAAATCCTGCGCGTGGATCTTGCCGCCCTGCGCATGGAGGTGGTCGAAGAAGTGGCCGATCCGGCGCTTGGGGAGCAAGCGTTGCTGGATCACTTCAAGTCATTGGCCAGTGAACATCGCCTGGCCATGCCTTATACCCCGGTTCACAACTTTGTGGTGCCCTATGAAAAGCCGGACGAACCCAGGACAGTCGTCGCGTATTACGACTCGGCTCAGGATCGTTTTCTGTACATCCGCGACCCGCAGGTGCTGTTGTCCGACGAGGTGGTATTGGGCGCAGTGTTGGAGGGTTCGGCTTACTTCTATCATCCCGATGATTTCTATGTCTGGCAGGTCAATGCGATCACCGGGACGCTGGTTCAGCGCTATCGATTGCTTTACAGAACTGGCGTGGCGATTGTCCGCTTTGAGGCCGTGGCCAATGGCGGCATTCAGATCGTGCAGCGGCTCGCTGGAAAGGACGACCGGCACGATGAACTGACCTATGTGATCCATGACCGGAGCGTGTTGCTCAGTTCGATCACCCGCGGTCAGGATCCTGCACTTCAGTCGCTTTTAGAGGCCGACACGCTGACGGACTGGAAGCACGTACTGGGCGACTATCACCTGCCGCTGGAGTCCACCAATACGGTGAACTGGCGTCCCGCTGCACTGGTTTCGATTTGTTGGCAGATCAATGCCGAGTTGCGGGATCTGGTCTGGGTGCGCAGCGGTGATGGGTTGATTATTCGTGCACCTGCCAGGCGTCACCGTGCGCGAGGATGGGCAGACTCGATCAAGGCCTTGAGTGATCTTGTGCTCATCGCTCCCGCCGGTGCCGAGGGCGAAGTGTTCGTGACCTACGACAAACTTCACCAACGCCTCATGTGCCAGCAAAGGTTGATGGTGGATGGTCGTGCACAATGGTCGTCCAGCAACATCTCCCCCCTTGGGCTAAAAAATGTTGTCGCCGTTGAGCGGGACTATCTCGTCCTGACCGACGCGGGTCTGTTCTTTGACATTACGCCGCAAGGGAACCTGAGATTTGGCGGGCTGACCGAGCATTGGCTCAAGGACAAAAGCCAATGGTGGTTGGCGCTGGCAACGCTTGCGTTGCACCACCAGGTGCCGAGTTTTGCCATCCTGGGTTTGACCGGTTTCAAGGGCGATGCCTTGTGCGCCTGGTACCTGGATGGTCGGTTGCTGCTCGCTGAAATGGGGCACGGTAAAGAAGTACGGTTGCTGAGTATTACTCCAGATAATCAGGCCACCTGGCTGTTCGATCTATCAACCGGGAAGATTGTCCGCCAGGGTTTTATCGATCCAGAGCACTTGAGCACAGCATTTGCCCAGGGAACGAAACTGTTAACGCCTGCGGCATTGCCAGCCGCGACGCAGGAATGGGCGAGCTGGACGTTTAGCGACGCAACAGTAGAAGGCGCTGGTCTGAGGGCCACGACGCTTGAAGGTGTGGAGGTGGATTTACAGTACAACGCACCGGCACGGATTACGGGCGTTGACAGCCATTGGGTCGCGGCGCTGGAAGGTGAGTTGAGCGAGGGGTTGGCGGCGCTGGCGAATGAACATCGATGCGCCGATTTTCTGTCCGTCGAAGACCCTGACTACCAACAATGGTACGTAGTCCGGACCGGGCGGTTGATCCGCATTCCGAAGACCGCTGTCGTTGCGCAATTCACACTCGTCGGCACCCAGCATCAAACCAACGTGATGCTGCATGACTCCATGGATGGTTTTTTGCACACCTATCCGCAAAACAACAGGGTCGGGCCGCTCGACTATGTCCAGCGCAACGCCGAAGTACTGGTGGTCGAAGGGCCAAAGACGGGCAGCGACCTGCTGCCGCTGATTGCCGATGATGTCAGCATCCTGGTGCTCAAAATGGGTGAGGGTTCAACGACCTGTCGGCTTACCAGGGCGGCGTGGTTGAAACTTCAATCAGTCATTGTCGATTGCCGCCCTTCGCTCGACCACTCGCCCTCGGTTCCGGGAAAACTGATCTGGGATATCGTGGTTGCGGATCAATTGTGGGCGAGCCGGGTCGATGAGCACTTGGTGATTGTGGATGCCGACAGCGGACACAGTTTGATCTTTCGCGACGTGTTCTCGACGGATGTCGTTTTGCAACGGAACGTATTTCTGACGATGAGCGGCCATCAGTCCTTCGCGGTGTCAACACTGGTGAGTGCCCTGGCCAGGAATGGCAGCACGAGCAGTGTGTTACTCAAAGATATTTTGCCCACCGCAATAATTGAAACGATAGAAGGTTGAGTTCTGACAGCCACTGACACATTGAGCCTGTTCGATGGGGGAGTGGCTGTCAGCTTTTTACATATGGATATGAAAATGAAAAGTACAACTGGCGAAACGCTAAATCAGACTGACACTTTCCCCACGCCGTTTGATCGCAGCGAATTGGAGTTTGCGTTGAGCGGTTTCAAAGATATGCCGGCGCACGCAGCGGCCTTGCGTTACTTCGACGGTGCTAGCGAAGCGTCGACGCTTGACGCTCAGCTGACGGCGATAAGTCTATTGAAGGAAACGCTCGAATCAACAAGCCCGAAAGGCTCGGCGGCCACACTGCCAAAAGTCCGGGATAAATTGACGGACTATTTCCTGCGTTTGAGTACAACGGTCGAACTCCTGAATACCGCCAAACCCGTGCCTAAAAAGTTGCACTTTGTCTGGGTGGGCGGGGGCATTGGTGCTATTCAGGGAGACTACATCAATGTCTGGAGGCAAATGCTTGCCCCGCAGGGTTACAGCCTCAACCTGTGGTATGACAGCGATGCGTTGCTGGCCCATGAGACCAATCGCATTATCGTCGAGTCAGCCAAAGCGCTGGGGACGATTTCTGCGCCACAAGGCGCAGTCGATACGTCTGCCGCGCTGGGTCGCCGTTACATCGAGCGAACGCGAGTGTTGCGACAGCAGATGTTCGAGCATATCCAGACGGTCACACAGGCGGGCGGTAGCGCCGATCAGGCGCGAATCGATCTTTTAGTCAGTGCCTATGGCCAGGATGAAGGTGCGCTCAAGGCACTCAAAGCCCGCAATCTTCAATCTCTGCAACGCCTGGAAATGACTCATCGAGACATACACGTAGAGCTTATCGATCAACCGATGTTCGATATTTATGAGCGCGAAATCTCGTTTCGGACCAACTTGGCGGCTGCATCCGATATCACACGTTTACAAGTTCTGAATAGCGAGGGTGGAACCTATCTTGATGCTGATTTGCTGCCGTCTCTGCATAAAGTGCTCGGTGGTGTGGACCTCGCCGCCTTCAGTGCCGAAGAACGTATAGGTGTGATGCAGGTATTGTTTGATTACAACCCGACACTGCTTCCGAATCGGGGACAGGCCTATGCGGATTTTCGCCCCAAGGTGCCCGAACAACACCGAGAGGCGATAACCGCATTTGCCAAAAGCACGCCGTCCCTCAGCGATATTTTTGCCCCGTTCAATGACGTCATGGTCGCGTCGAACGGTCTGCGTGTCGGTAATAAAAACACGCCTGATTCGATGGCGAATCAAATCAAGACGCCATTCAACGGATTATCCAATGCCCTGTTGAGTGGTCATGCGGATTCTGCACAACTCGCCGCCGTTATGGAAAAAATTCGCAGCAACTATCAATTCCTGGACCGGGTAGTTGCGCAGGCCTTGAGCAGCAATGTATCGCTTCAGGATCGCCAGGCATTTCCCGATCTGATTATCCGGGAGATGGAGAAACAACACGGTCCGATTTCAAGCTGGAACTCGAATCTGCAAAGCCTCAACAGTTTTTTGCAGGCGATCAATGACTATGATGCCGACGGGATCAGATTCGGTGCCCAGTCGGCCATTGCGATGAGCGGGCCGACGGCGGTGTCCAGCGGGTTGAGTGACTTTGTCGACGACCATGCGGTGCTTGAAAGCCGCCAACAGATCAGCGACAAGGTTGACCTGTTCGACGGCTTTAACCTCGCCACCGAAGAAGAAACCCATCACAGCTGGAAAGACAATGCCAAAACTGAGGCGGCCTGGTTCGAGCTTGAGACAACAAAAGCGAGCCAGGGCGGCTATAAGGCCCATTTCAAAGGCAACATCACGGAGCTGCTTAAAGGTCAGTTCATGACGTTTGAAAAGGGTTGGCCTGTGATTGAAGGCCGCCCGGTTTTACAGACCGACATCTTGCAGCAGTTGGTGGATGACCTGGGAGCCCCCTTCATCCGGGCCATGAACGAAAAGCTTAGCGGCGACCTGAGCTTCGATAAGCCTTGGTCCCTGAGCTTCGATGAGCGTCAGCGGATCCTGGCGCAAGCCCGTGTAGAACTTCCGGTCTCGCACGGTTTTGAGCCGATCGGCAATCTGAATGAAATGATCGTTCGCATTGGCCACGACTCTCTGCCGCTTGATCAGTTGAGCCCGGTGCATCGAGTACTGCTCGGCGGGCTGTTCGGCGCGCAGACGCTGGATAATGCCGGATTCGACGATGCCTGGCAGCACACCCGAGCCCTTGCGCAGAGCACCACCGACCTGGGTTTCGCCCAGCGTTATCTGGCCATCGAGCAGGCCTTGCTCACACGCAGGCCTCCTGCATTCGAAGCTGGTTTTGCAGCTGCCCAGGCAAGGGTTGAGCCATCGAAGAACAGCGCTCAAGTGCTCAAGGCCCTCGCGTTCGAGAAACCGCTGACCTTGCGCCAATGGGGCGAGCACATGGCCCGTATCAGGTTTCAGGCCCAACATGAGCTGCGTCAACACATCTTCCAGCGCAGCGCCACGGTGCTGGAAACCTTCATCGAGCAAGGTGCTTCGACGGGGAGGTTGATGCCTCAGGGTTTATTGGTCAGGGGTGAAGGCGATCCTGGAAGGCGTTGTTATCCGCTGGTATTGGCCATGGCGGCGGCCATTGAAAAAGGCCCCTCGGCTGTGGACGCTTTGAGCGGCAGGTTGGCCAATGCCAACCTTGCGCCCGACGCCAATGAAACCCATGCTTTTCTGCGAACCCTCGATGAGCTGCGAACTGTACCAATGGCGCGGTCGGGCGTTTTATCAGGAGCGTTCGGGCTGGATCAGGTCATGCGGACCCTGCAAGCCAGTACTTCCACCCGTACCTTGATGCTTAACACCGAAAGCCATTCCCTGTTGGTGGCAAAAGTCGTCGCTGGCGAGTCGAGTGCCTACCACTTCTACGATCCGAATTTCGGTGTCTTCGGATTCGAACAGGCGCAGGACCTGCACCGTGGTCTTGAGCGGTTCCTCAGCAGCCCTGAGCTGGCCAGACTCTATGAGATCAATCACGTGATGGAAGCGACGTTCAACGTCGTCGACCTCAATGGTCCACGTGTCGCCGATCTGACGCTTCCATCGCAGATCAATGTGTCAGGTTTGCTGAGTCATGATCCGATCAGCATCGGGGTAACGGTGGCGCCATGGGAACACCATGCTGAGTTACGGGCCCGTTCATTGGTGGAAAATGCCCGACTGGGGCGAGGGCTGAACGAACTGGATGCCCGTCACTGGGCGCAGCAGATTCAGCACAGCGCTGATCGCCTCCACGCGGAAAGTAGCCTTGGGCGAGACTTTGTTCCGGTGTTCGACAGTGTGCGAGAGGTGTCTGGTGGACACTATGAAATCAGCTTGGTCAATCTCAAGGATCCAACGCGCACCGTCAGGGTGCCAAGCACTGACGGTGTCCTTCCGCGGATCCGCTCCTACCTGACGGAGACTTTCCAGACACTGTCGGTCAAGCCGTCAGTGCCGGGCAGGGTTGACCCGAGCGATGTCAGCGCCGTGCATACCTTGAATGCAGCTTTTACGGTTCAGGCGCTATTGGTAGCGCTCCAGTCTCATGAGCAAATCAGCGCCATCAATGAAGACCGCAGCCTGACGACAGCTGTGCGAATGCACGGTTACCTCAGTTACGCGCAACTGGCCCATGGCAATCTGCTCGACATCGTGGAACTGGTCAAACTGGTCAGGGTGGCGTTGAACGACGCACCGCTGGTGGCCCGAACCACCTCCTCGGTAGTGGTCAATGCGCTGGGACATATTGCCAGGGATGGTTTGGCCACGGTGATGCAACTGGCTACTCTGGGTTTCGATATCTATCTGCTGGCTAATGCCAAGGACGATCTGCAACAGGCGCAATACGGTACGCAGTTGGCGTTCGATTCCGCGGGGTTGGCACTGTCCGCGGCCGGCATAGGCGCCGGCCTGGCAGGTGCCAGTACGGTGGCTGCGTTTCTTGGCGGAGCCGGTGTGATCCTGGGTGGGTTCGCCATTGGCATCAGTGCGCTGGTTGAAGGGTTCAATGGCACGTTGGAACGAGGACGGCGGATCGGTCAGTACCTGAACCGCGTCGATAAGGCGTATCGCTCGGGCGGTCACTCGATCAGGGAGGGTGTGTTTTATCCGAATCCTTACGCGGCCATCCGCGAGATTGATTTGCGCAACCAGCGGCTGACGTTTGACAGTCAGGAAATTTTGTCGGCCAACACCTATACGCTGAACCCGCCAGATCAGAATCCTGATCGTTCGAAAGCCATCAACATTCGTCAACACCTCGGGTTGCCGGAGCATGCGGCTATTGGCGATTTGACGACCTTTCAGGCCATTGTCCTGCCGTGTGTGGCCAAGACCTGGTTCGGTTTCGATTACTCGGCCCTGCCGTTTTCGACCACGCGTTCCGAGCATTTTGAAACCGCGCTGAAGCTGGAGTACGACACAGCAGGCAATCGCCAGTTCTGGTTTACCTTTTACAAGTTCCCCTCCGAGTACATCCTGCACAACTTGTATCCGATAGAGGTCGAGACGACGATCAGGGTCTTGCTGGATGAGGAACCGCGTTTGTTGCTGGTGCCCGAGCTGCCCAAGATGTTGCACGGCAAGCTGACCTACAGTGTTGAAGGGGTGGGTGGTCATTGCGCGCTGACACTCGCCCCGGGCGTGCGCTCGATCAATCTGTCACAGGCAAAAGCTCGCCCCATGGCCTGGACGCTGCGTGCGCTCTGGTTGAGTGAAGCGGACATCGTTGTCAGCGACGGCTTTTTGAAGGTGGGGGCTATCGACGTTCATGTCATGGGTACACCCGAATTGGTTATCCAGACTTCGCATAACTCGTTTCGAGTTGACTGGGCGAAACGGCAACTGCTGCTTGAAGAGCTGGAGAACGATCCGACTGCCGACACCGCGATGATCCAGGCCCGAGTCAGGAACCTGGCCCGCGCCAATCGTTTAGCCAGCCCATTCACCGCGGTACAGAATTTCCCGGTTCCGTTCGCAGACCCACAAGAACCACAACTCACTATGGCTTTTTATGAGCAGGCCCGTGATCGTTTCATCTACGCTCGCGACCTCCCACCAGCCCTGGCGAACCAAGCCAGGCTGGGCGCGGTTATTGGTGGGCAGGCGTATTTCTATTGCTCCTGGGAAGCACTCATCTGGCGCTCTGATGTGGTCACCGGGCAAGTCAATCGATTCTATAGGCTGATGGACCCGGTGCCCGGTTCGAGCATTTCGGTGTTCCAGGTCCTGGGGCAGGGGGTCATTCGGATTGTCCAGCAAGTGACCCAGCGCACTGGGCGTGAAGCCGAGGTGGTCTACCTGTTGGGTGAGGACGAAGTCTTGCTGCTGGCGATTGCAGGTCATTTGACCGAGCGCCAGCAAGACCTGCTGCTCAAGGGCGTGATGCGGGGGTGGTCGAACTTCCTGTGGGATTACGAATTGTTGGTCAAGGACTCCAAACTTTGGCCTTTGACCCAAGTGAAAGTCGTGGATTATCAGCCAGCGGCTTTTGTCTCGATAACACCTTTGACACAGGGCAAAAAGGAATCGCTCAGCACGTGGGTCCGTGCTGCCGATGGCCTGCTGATTCGTCCCGCTGTGTCGCAGATTGAGGGACCGCGCGGCCCGGTCAGCCCGATGTTGCTGACACCCGCGACCAGGAAGGGTAATACCGTCCTGTTCTTTGACAAGCTCAATCGGACCCTCTATCGCCAGAAGATCGGGACGACCGTTAGCGGTGCGGATGCCCAGGCTGAGCGTATCGGGCCCTGGAATGTGATTGAAGTCATCGCTAATGAAAAACGCTACGTTGCGTTGACCAGGGAAGGGCTGTATTTCGATATCAACGAGCAAGGGCAGTCGCAGCTGGCCGGAGTCTCCGAAGACTGGCTGGAGGATGCCAGAGGGCCGTTGGGCATAGGCTTTGAGTTCTGGACCGACGTTGAGGCGCTTGCGAAGGCGCATCAAGCGTCGAGCTTTTCGATTCTTGGTCTGGGTAGCGGCGTACGGGATGAAAAACTGTGTGCCTGGTACGTCGACCATCGATGGCTGATGGCGGATATGGGCCCCGGCAAGGTCATGCAGTTGGTGGCAACGACGCCAAATGAGGAGACGGGCTGGCTGCTGGATGTTTCCGTTGGGCAACTTTACCGCCAAGCGTTCCTTGAGCCTGAAAAACTACCGACCCTCTTTGACAATGGTCTGCAGCTTCTGCGGCAGGACCTGTTGCCTGTGCCACAAAAGGTTTGGCCCGAATGGTCTTTTGCACAGGTATGGACACATGGCTCCGGTCTGCGAGGACGGACGCTTGAAGGGGTTGAACTCGAGATGGTGTTCGGTGAACCGGCACGTATTGTCGGCGTCACGGGAGGCTGGGTGCTGGCGCAACAGGGGACGAAAGACCCATACGATGCGAGGTTGAGGCAAGCGTTGAAGGCGCTGGTGAGCAAACATCCCCACGAAGCATTTGTATCGGTTGGCGGTTACTCGGGCTACCAATGGTATGTCGAGGGTATCGATCGTGTGGTGGGTGAGGTCGATACGAGACTGGAAACCCGACTGCTGGGTGTTCGAAACAAAACGGTTGCCTTGTTACATGAAACGCCCAGCCAACTGACATACAGCGCTTCGAAGGATGTGTGGCTGGAGAAAAGCGTTGCTCGTCGTGAAGACGAGGTACTAATGCTGGAGTTTCAGGGCGAGCTCAGTGACGTTATGCCGTTGATACCTGACGACGTTACACAGTTGATCTTGAGTTATGGGCCAAGAGCGATCAGCTGCAGCCTATCGAGCACTGTCTGGCAGCGGCTTGAATGCATTATGGTTGATTGTCGTCGTTCGTTGAGCGCTGAGTCACAGATGCCTGGCACGTTGATTCTGGATACTGGGGCGCAGGATGCGTGGCGGGTCAGTCTGGTTGAAAATCAGTTGCTGTTCACCGACCCGAATACCGGACACAGCCTGATCCTGCTCAACCACTCCGACGGTTTGACTGAGCGCCGTGCGATGAGCCTGAGTCTTCAGGTTCATGGCACCACAATGACCGTAACCCTTGATCAGCTAGTGCAGGCACTGGCCCTCAATGGCGAGGACAGGCAGCTTGCGGCGCTAATGACGAAGGTGGGCATGACGTTGTTGATGACCCGGCAGAGAGAAGCAATCGTACAAGTTTGATCCCCGCGTTCGGCGTCGCCCCTTCACATGTTCAAACGTGTGAAGGGGTTTTTTATGTGTGCGAGGCGGTTTATGGGTTTACCTTCCTCAAGGTAAATCGCTTCATGACTTGTTCACGGAGCTTGGTCTCCATAAGCGGTCTTTTTGTGTCGAGTATGGCTCTGTTCAATTTGAGAAAGGCACTCTGTTGAACGAGATTCGCCGATTGCTTTTCCCAGGACCAAAACAAGAAGCCGTTCTTCGTTTCATTGGCAACCAACTCGAGGTTGAAAACGGCTATATGGAGATTTCTACTTGAGTCATAACGCGCAGGAAGCACTTGGAATCGACGCCCTTTAAGGCTCTCGTCGTCCAGTGAGCGCACGGCGCCAATGTCTGGTCGCAAGGCGTCGAGGGTGTCAATCATGGCATTTGCTTGCCCTGAGTCGCTCAGGGCTTGCGCTTTGCGCACCAGAAAATCGGCAACGCTGCCAGAAACATCAAAACGTATTCGTGTCGTAATGGCACCTTCATGGAGCGACCAGCCGAGAAACATGAGAGTGCGAACATATTCATCCAGCCAGTATTGTGAGTTGGCAAAGCGATTATGGACGAGGTCGGCAGACCGTGTGGCAATGTGCGTGCAGTTGGTTAAGTCGTCAAAGTCTTGCAGAGTAAGTTCGCCGACACTTGAAATTAGATTGGGGCCCGTCACCACACCGGACGGTAGCGTATTGCTCATAAGTAACTCCTGATAAAATAAATATGAGGGTGTTGCACGTTGTGCAATGTCCACAGCTTACAGTGGTGAGTGTCAGTGCCGGCTTTGTTATATGTGTGAAGTTTTCTCTTGAATTGGGTGCTGTTCTTATACATATATGGAATTTAATTGTGGTTTGTCTGCCCGGGTAGGGTGCGTTAGATTCGCCTTGCCCTCTTTAGGGTACTATTAACTTATTAAATGGAATGTTGAATATGGATATTATTGAAAGTGCTGTCGGTGTCGAAAAATGTACTGATTTAGTGAAGGCGCGTATTAGTCGGCGGTTGTCTGAGCAGCCTGTCATTCGTATGCGGTCATTTGTGGCAACAGATACTTCGAGCCCGACCAAAGAGCTGGATGCGGTCGTGCTGGCCAATACGCTGGTGGGTTATGGCGAAAAAATTACGCTTGAAAATATGGCGATCATTGAAAACCTGATCAAGTTTTCGAAGCTGGAGGCAAGTTACGAAGTGCCAGGCGATGACCCTCAAGCGTGGTATCTCGCGTTCCTGAAATGCATGGATGAAGCAGGGTGTTTCGTGGCAGATTCCGGTTACACCGTTTATCAGAAGAGTTCCCGCCAATTGACCATGGACAACATCGTTACCGACATCGTCAAGGCCGGTATGGATGCAGCGAAAGCCGCGATTCCGGGGGCTTCTGTACTTGGCGCAGTTGCTAGTTCGACATTGGATGCGTTGAAGAAGGAACCGGAAGCGATCAACTTGTTCAATCGCGAAGTTATAGGCAGTAAAGGTGTCCGGCTGGCGGTGATGCCATGTGATCAATTGGCCAATGGTATTATCGTGACTTCGTTGGCATCGATCGACTGCGTGGGCATCAGTAAGGAAACCACGCCTCTCTTTTTTAACTGGAAAACTTCGGATCTCGATATCTTTCGTGGTAGTTCTTTTATTACCTTTAACCCAATTCGTTATGCTGGACTGAAGAATGAGCTGGAAGAGTACTTGGGGCAGTATTACAAGCCGCTGCTGCAGAAACGCTTCAATCGCCGCAGAAATGCTCCGGAGTAAGTAATCAACACCAGACAACAACGTAATCTATCGAGTTGCCCGTGCGGACCCGTATACCGGCTGGTGTGGCAGGGGAACGGCCTGGAAGGCCGTCCCCTAAGCCGATTCAGGGAACCAGATAGCCCTTCACCCCGGTAAAGATGATCTGCGCCGCCAATGCGCAGACGAACAACCCCATCAACCGGCTGACGATCTGCAACCCCTGGTCACCGAGAATGCGCTCGATGCGGTTGGACAGGTAAAGCACCACGCCGACGGTAAAACTGGCCAGGGCAATGCTCAGAATGGCCGTGAGTTTGTCGTCCCAATGAGGCTGACTCACGCCCATCACCAGCAAGGCGCCGATGGTGCCGGGGCCGACCGTCAGGGGAATGGTCAGCGGGACGATGGTCACGTCCTGCTGCACGTTGTCGGTTTGCACCGCCGACTTGCCCTGGGCCATGCCCAACGCCGAGATAAACAACACACTGCCGGCGCCGATGCGGAACGCGTCCACGGTGATGCCGAACACACTGAAAATCACTCGCCCGAACAGGTACAGCAAGACGCTGGAGACCAGTGTGGCTGTCGCCACTTTCCAGGCCAGACGGCGTTGTTCCTTGCGCGAATAACCGCGGGTCAGACTGATGAAACAGGACAACACGAAGAACGGGCTGTAGAGCACCAGCATCTTCAGGTAAACGCTGAACAACACGTGGAGCATGGGTGCAAGCTCACTGGCGAGGGAAGTCGAGGGGGAGTCTATCAGGCGCTGCGGGGTCTGTCGGCTCAGGACGTCTGAGTCGCTGCCCGGATCTGCTGATCACGCTGGGCCACCCAGTGCTCGATCAGTTCCCGCAACTGCGACAACTCCACCGGTTTGGCCATATGCCCGTCCATGCCGGCCTGGCGCGCGCGCTCTTTGTGTTCGGCAAGAATGTGCGCAGTCAAAGCCACCACCGGCGTGCGAATCCGCTGATTGCCGACTTCCCAGGCGCGCAATTGCTGAGTTGCGGAGAAGCCGTCGAGGATCGGCATTTCGCAGTCCATCAGCACCAGGTCATAACGCTGGGCTTTCATCGCCTGCAAGGCTTCTTCACCATTGCTGGCGGTATCCGGTTGCAGGTTGAGTTTGCCTAGCATGCCGCGAATCACCTTGGTCGAGATGCTGTTGTCTTCGGCCACCAGGATGCGGAAATCGCTGGGCACTTTCACCGGCAAGGTCGGGCCGGTGGTCAGGTGCTGCGAGAGGGAGAGGCCCTTGTTTCGCTGGTTCAGCTCGTCGGCCAACGTCGTCTTGAGGGTATAACCGGCCACCGGTTTGGCGAGGATGCGTTTGATCCCCGAGTTGCGCGCGATGATCTTGCTGGGCGCATTGCTGATGCCGGTGAGCATGATCAGCAGGATGTCGTGGTTCAGGCTCGGGTCTTCCTTGATCTTGGCCGCCAGTTGCATGCCGGTCATGCCGGGCATGTTCTGGTCCAGCAGGACCACGTCGAAGTAATCGCGCAAGTGAGCCTTGGTGCGCAGCAGCGCCAGCGCTTCCTTGCCGGACGCTACGGCACTGACATTCAGACCCCAGGCGCTGCACTGTTGCACCAGCACTTTGCGACACGTGTCGTTATCGTCCACCACCAATACCCGTGCACCCTGCAGGGGGCCATCGAGGTCAGACGTCGGGTGTTCGAGGCGGTCAGGGTCCAGCGGCAGGGTCAGCCACAAGGTGCTGCCCTGATTGGCGCCGCTCTTGATCCCGAACTCCCCGTGCATCAAGCGAATCAGCTGACGGGCGATCACCAGCCCCAGGTTGCCTCCCAAACGGGTGGCCGAGAGGAAGTGCTTGCTGTGCAGTTCAGCGTGCATCAATGCATCGCGCTCTTCGGTGTCCATCGGCTCACCGCTGTCCTGTACGGCAATGCGCAAGCGCGGTTTGACACTGCGCTCATCGAGCGCGACGACGATCAGGATTTCGCCTTCGTCGGTTTTCTTCAGAGCGTTTTCCAGCAGGCTCAGCAGGGTCTGGCGCAGGCGCGTCGGGTCACCGCTGATGACACGCGGCACTTGCGGCTGGATAAAGCTGATCAGCTCGACGTTCTGTTGTTCGGCTTTGGCGCGGAAGATACTCAGGCAGTCTTCGATCAGTGCGTTGAGGTCGAACTGCACATCGTCCAGTTCGATCTGCCCGGACTCGAGCTTGGAGATGTCGAGAATCTCGTTGATCAGTGTCAGCAGTTCGTTGCCGGCACTGTGGATGGTCTGTACATAGTCGCGCTGCTTGACCGAGAGCGGCGTGCCCAGCAGCAGCTCGGTCATGCCCAGCACGCCATTCATCGGGGTGCGGATTTCGTGGCTGATCTTTGCCAGGAATTCGGCCTTGGCGTTGATCTCGGCGTTGCTGGCGGCCAGGTCGCGGCTGACGCTGAAACGGTCTTCGGTAATGCTGCGCTGACGTTCACTCAAGGCAATGCTCATCAACACGCCGCTGATGCAGATTAACCCCAGCAGGGTCATGATCAAGCCCTGCGGTGCGACCAGGGTCAATCCCAGCAGGGCCGGCAACATGATCAGAGTGCCAATGTTGAACACCACCATCGCCGCGACGAACAGGCGCGCCGGGCGATAACCTTTTTGCCAGTGATAGGCGCTGACGAACAACATGCTCAGGCCTGCCAGCGCGACCAGAGCATAGGTCATGATGTTCAGCGGCAGCGTGTTGACGAACAACAGCAGCAAGCTGCAGACCACGATGAACAGAATGTCCCCCATCAGCAGTTTGTTCAGTGGGTGCGGGCCGAGTGGGGTGAAGAAGCGATAGGCGAACATCAAGCCGCACGGCGCCGTCAGCAGCAAGGCGAAGTAGGCGCCGGGTGTTTGCACCGCATGCCAGTTCGGCAGCCAGGGCCCTGCCAGATTCAGCAACAGCAACAGGCTGAGCATCAACAATGTTTCACATCCGGCTAGCCAGAAACTGCTGCGTGAGCGGCTATAGGCGTAGCGGACGAGGCTGTACAGGATCAGCATCCCGAGGCAACCGAACAACAGTCCGTAGATCAGCGTCTGATTCTGATTGGCCGCGGTCATGACCGCCGACTGCAGGGTGATGTAAGGCCTCAGCTGATGGTCGGAGACCAGTCGCAGGTAAACATCGAGAGGTTTTTCGTTTTGCGGCAGAGGCAACATGAAGTCGCTGCTGGGCAGCGGCCGTTCAGCCTGGGGCTGGCCGGTGCCGGTGTTCAGTTGCTCGATCAGCGTGTCGCCGTCCAGCACATACAGATTGAGGTGCGACAGATCGGGCGCGAATACCCGCAGCAACTGTTCATGCTTGCCGGGAGCGAGTCTGAAACGCAGCCATAACGCACCATCGGGTTCGGCGGCGGTGAGGCGTTCCAGTTCAATGGGGCTGAATTGATTGGTGTAGCGAGCGGAACGGATGTCGCTGAGTTGCAGGTCGCCCTGTTCGTCGAGCAATACCGCCCAGCCACTGCCTTGCGCGGCCTGGGCCGGGAGCATGCAGAGCAAGGTCAGCAAAGTGACGGTGAATCCTATGGCAATCCTGAGCCAGCGCACGGCGAAATCCCTTCGTAGGTTAATGCCAGATTATAACTATGCGCGGCGCCGGAATAGTCCGGCAAGGGCCCGAAGCCCTTGCCTGGCCGAATGGCGTTTTATTCCTGATTTTCGCCACGCTCGCGGGCAATGGCACGGTAGCCAATGTCCTTGCGATAGAAACAGCCTTCCCAGTCAATTTTGGCCGCCAGCTTGTAAGCCTGCTGCTGAGCGGCATCGACGCTGGCACCCATTGCCGTGGCGCAGAGTACCCGACCACCGGCCGTCACCACTTGACCGTCCTTCAGTGCAGTACCGGCGTGGAAGACTTTGCCTTCCAGTGCGGCAGCGGCATCGAGACCGTTGATGGCAACGCCTTTAGCGTAGTCGCCAGGATAGCCGCCAGCCGCCAGCACGATACCGACGCTCGGACGTGGATCCCATTGTGCTTCGACCTTGTCCAGGGCTTGCGCCAGCGCCGCTTCGACCAGCAACACCAGGCTCGACTGCAAACGCAGCATCACCGGTTGGGTCTCAGGGTCGCCGAAACGGCAGTTGAATTCGATGACTTTTGGGTTACCAGCCTTGTCGATCATCAGACCGGCGTACAGGAAGCCCGTGTAAACATTGCCTTCCTCGGCCATGCCGCGCACGGTCGGCCAGATCACCAGGTCCATGACGCGCTGGTGCACTTGCGCGGTCACGACCGGGGCCGGGGAGTAGGCACCCATGCCGCCAGTGTTCGGACCGGTGTCGCCGTCACCGACGCGTTTGTGGTCCTGGCTGGTGGCCATCGGCAATACGTTCTTGCCGTCGACCATGACGATGAAGCTGGCTTCTTCGCCGTCCAGGAACTCTTCGATCACGACGCGCGAGCCGGCGTCGCCGAATGCGTTGCCCGCGAGCATGTCGCGCACGGCGTCTTCGGCTTCGGTCAACGTCATGGCAACGATCACGCCTTTACCGGCGGCCAGGCCATCGGCCTTGATCACGATCGGTGCGCCTTTTTCACGCAGATAAGCCAGGGCAGGCTCGATCTCGGTGAAGTTCTGGTAGTCGGCGGTCGGGATCTTGTGGCGCGCCAGGAAATCCTTGGTGAAGGCTTTCGAACCTTCCAGCTGAGCAGCGCCAGCGGTTGGACCGAAGCAATCCAGGCCACGGGCGCGGAACAGATCGACGACGCCCGCGACCAGCGGCACTTCCGGGCCGACGATGGTCAGGGAAACATTCTTCTCGGCGAAGTCTGCAAGCTGTTCAAGGGCCAGCACGTCGATAGCGACGTTCTCGCACTTGGCTTCAATGGCGGTGCCGGCGTTGCCCGGAGCCACGAAAACTTTCTGCACGCGCGGATCCTGAGCCACTTTCCAGGCCAGGGCGTGTTCACGGCCACCGCTGCCAATGATCAAAACATTCATTTCAAAAACCTCGGATGACGCTAATTCTGGGGAGCACCGCAGGGACGCTTTTCTGTGGGAGCTGGCCTGCCGGCGATGCAAACAACTCGGTTTATCAGCTAAACCGAGGGGATGCTATCGCTGGCAGGCCAGCTCCCACAGTTGATCGTTGTGCTTAGTGGCGGAAGTGGCGCATGCCGGTGAAGACCATGGCAATGCCGGCCTCGTCGGCCGCTGCAATCACTTCCGCATCACGCATCGAGCCACCCGGCTGGATCACCGCAGTGATGCCGACCTTGGCTGCGTTGTCCAAGCCGTCGCGGAATGGGAAGAACGCGTCGGAGGCCATCACCGAGCCTGCCACCTGCAAACCAGCGTGTTCAGCCTTGATCGCAGCAATGCGCGCGGAGTTCACGCGGCTCATCTGGCCAGCGCCGACACCGATGGTCTGACGGTTCTTGGCGTAGACGATGGCGTTGGATTTAACGTATTTGGCGACTTTCCAGGCGAAGATCAGGTCGTGGATCTCTTGCTCGGTCGGGGCGCGCTTGGTCACGACTTTCAGGTCGTCGGCACCGATCATGCCGATGTCGCGGCTCTGTACCAGCAGGCCACCGTTGACGCGTTTGTAGTCCCACGCAGCAGCGCGATCAGCCGACCACTCGCCGCAGGCCAACAGGCGCACGTTGGCTTTGGCAGCCACGATGGCGCGAGCTTCTGCGCTGACGGACGGGGCGATGATCACTTCGACGAACTGACGCTCGACGATGGCTTTGGCGGTTTCAGCATCCAGCTCGCGGTTGAACGCGATGATGCCGCCGAACGCTGATTCGGTGTCGGTGGCGTAGGCCAGTTCGTAAGCCTGGCGGATACCGCCTTCGGCGTCCGGGCTGACGGCCACGCCGCACGGGTTGGCGTGCTTGACGATCACGCAGGCTGGCTTGACGAAGCTCTTCACGCATTCCAGCGCGGCGTCGGTGTCGGCCACGTTGTTGTACGACAGCTCTTTGCCTTGCAGCTGGGTGGCGGTGGCGATACCGACTTCGGCAGGCTTGGCTTCAACGTAGAACGCCGCGCTCTGGTGCGGGTTCTCGCCGTAGCGCATTTCCTGAGCCTTGACGAACTGGCTGTTGAAAGTGCGCGGGAACTCGCTGCGGCCTTCGGTGCTGAGGGTGTCAGCCGCCTGGTTCACGGTGCCCATGTAGTTGGCGATCATGCCGTCATAGGCTGCGGTGTGTTCGAAGGCCTTGAGCATCAGGTCGAAACGCTGAGCGTAGGTCAGGCCGCCGGCCTTGAGGCTTTCAAGGACGCTGGCGTAATCGCTGGCATTCACCACGATGGCCACGTCTTTGTGGTTCTTGGCTGCCGAGCGGACCATGGTCGGGCCGCCAATATCGATGTTCTCGATGGCGGTCGGCAGGTCGCAGCCTGGCTTGTTGATGGTGGCTTCGAACGGGTACAGGTTGACCGCTACCAGGTCGATCGGCTTGATGCCGTGCTCGTTCATGATGGCGTCGTCGATACCACGACGACCGAGGATCCCGCCGTGGATTTTCGGGTGCAGGGTTTTTACCCGGCCGTCCATCATTTCTGCGAAACCGGTGTAATCCGCGACTTCCACTGCGGCAACACCGTTGTCGCGCAGTAGCTTGAACGTTCCGCCGGTGGAGAGGATCTCGACGCCCAGGGCTTCAAGCTCTTTGGCGAATTCGAGGATCCCGGTCTTGTCGGAAACGCTGATCAAGGCGCGGCGGATCGGCAGGCGGGTAGTCTGGTCGGTCATTTCAATTTCCATCAAAAGCAAAGGAGTCAGCAAAAAAGGCGACCGTTTCTACGCGGGCGCCTTTCTGGTTTGATTGAATGCTTACAGCAAATCGTACTGCTTGAGTTTCTTGCGCAGCGTGCCTCGGTTCAGTCCGAGCAGCTCACTGGCCTTGGTCTGGTTGCCCTTGACGTAGTTCATCACGCACTCGAGCAGGGGAGCCTCGACTTCGGAGAGCACCAGGTTGTACACATCCGTGACGGCAGCGCCCTCAAGGTGGGCGAAATAATTGTGCAGCGCCTTCTCGACATTCCCGCGAAGGGTCTGACCTTCTTCGCTCGGCGTATTGAGGTGCTGTTTCAAATTCACATTGTCGCTCACGGGTGTTGTTCCACTCACTAAAGTCTCGGTCATCATCGTCATGCGGCCACCTCTTCTCCGTCCCCTGTCAGGCTCTTGTAACGTTCGGCGAAGAAGCCCTGAACGTTGGCGCATTGTGCTTCCGTATCTTCCAAACGATTGAAGTGGGCGCGAAACTCCCTGGCGCCCGGCAAGGTTGCGAGATACCAGCCCACATGCTTTCGAGCAATGCGTACGCCCATGACGTCTCCATAGAAGACGTGCAGCGCAGCCAGATGCTCTAGCAGAATGCGTTCCACCTCGATCAGTTCCAGTGCCGGGAGTTTTTCGCCGGTACGCAGAAAATGATCGATCTCACGAAAAATCCATGGCCGCCCCTGAGCGGCCCGGCCTACCAGCAGGCCATCGGCACCGGTCGCATCGAGCACGTACCGGGCTTTCTCTGGCGAATCGATATCGCCATTGGCAAACACCGGAATCGACACGGCCTGCTTGATCGCGGCGATGGTGTCGTACTCGGCTTCGCCGGTGTACAGATCGGCACGGGTGCGCCCATGGACGGCCAACGCCGTAATGCCTGCCTGCTCGGCGATCTTCGCCACGGTCAGGCCGTTCTTGTTGTCCCGGTCCCAGCCGGTGCGGATCTTCAGGGTGACCGGCACATCAACCGCAGCCACTACGGCCTGCAGGATCTCGGTCACCAGTGCTTCATCCTTCAACAGCGCGGACCCGGCGGCCTTGTTGCAGACCTTTTTCGCCGGACAGCCCATGTTGATATCAATAATCTGTGCGCCCAGTTCAACGTTGGCCCGGGCTGCATCCGCCAGCATCTGTGCATCACCACCGGCGATCTGTACCGAGCGGGGCTCGGGATCACCTTCGTGGATCATGCGCATCCGCGATTTGCGGGTGTTCCACAAGCTCATGTCGCTGGTGACCATTTCCGAGACTACAAGTCCTGCGCCCAGTCGCTTGCACAGCTGACGAAAGGGTTGGTCTGTGACCCCCGCCATCGGGGCGAGAATCAAGCCGTTGTGCAATGTGTAAGGACCGATGCGTACCGCCGACATAGGACTTCCCTGTTGTGGGGTCGGATCATGAGAGTTCGAAAAAGGGTTGGCATGATACCCGCTCTCGATGACTGGATAAAGGCTGAATTGAACAAAATCTGAACAGTTATTCTGTTATCGCCAGCGGTTTGGTGTGAGCGGTCAAAGTCAGAAATATGCCGTCAAAGCCGTAATACTGAGCCGTTTCACTCGGGCGAATGGAAGCTCAGACTGTAATTCACCGCTTTGGAGCCTGGATCGAGGATATCCAGTGCGATGTGGATCGGCGTTTGCGGAGGCATTTCCGCCATCCCTTCGAGATCGCCGTTGAGGTACTCGCCGGGCTTGAAGCGCCGGCTGGCGATCAGGTGGCCGTTGAGGTCGGCAAAACGCAACTCCAGCAGCGGGAAAGGCTGGGAGAAGGGCGCGCGGTTGTAGATGATCGCGTCGACCACCAGTGCTCCGTTGAAGTCCGGGTGACTGCGGACCACCAGGTTGCTGCTTTTGATTTTGGCGATGTCGACTTTGGATGGCACGGTGCAGCCGATTTGCGGGCACAGTTGCTGGAACCACGGACGGTATTGGTCCTGGCGTGCCAGCTCGTCAAAGTGGTAGGCAATGTATTGACCGGCGAGGCCGGCGAGGCCGAGCAGGATCAGTAGCAGCCAGAAAAAGCGTCGGCCCCAGGGAGAGCGGCGCTTTTGCCAGTCCAGTTGCAGCGGGTCATCGGTCAGGTCTTGCAGGGCTTCAGCGCGGACAGCCGGCTCACGCTTTTTGCGCACAGGTTCGATCGAGGGCCGATCGTCGTCGATGTCATCGGTCGCCGACAGGCGTTCGTGATGCATCGGTGCGTCGAGTGGGTCGTGCAGGCGCAGCTGTGGCGGCAGATGTTCGTCGTCCAGCTCCACCGGTTCCAGGGACAGCGAAGGTTCGGTGCGCGAGTATTTGCTCGGATCGAGTTCCAGCTCTGGCAAGTCGGCTTCTGTGGTCTGCGCACGATCGGCGGCCGATTCGCTGAACAGGCTGTCGGGCCACGGCGCTTCTTCGTGCTCGACGGTATCCCGGCTGGCACTCAGGTTGTCTTCGCGCTGTCGGCCGAATTCCGTGGTCGGCTGGATTTCCCGCTGTTCGAGGCGGGCGAGCTCTTCGTCCAGGTCCAGACTGTCCAGATCCAGCTCGGCCGCGGACCATTGCTTTTGGCTGATGGCTCGCGGCTCCGGCGGTTCGACGATGGCCGGTGCAACCGGGGTGATCGTGTCTTTGCCGGCCTGTTGTTCAAGCAGCTGCTTGGCGGCGTTGAACACCTGCAAGCACGAGCCGCAACGAACCACTCCGCGGGCTACGCTCAATTGAGCATGGCTGACGCGGAAGCTGGTTTGGCAATGCGGGCACTGGGTGACGAAGCTGTCGGTCATGCGGCAATCCGGTTTATGCAGGCGTTCATTCTAGCGCCGACGGCCAGTGATGCGCACCCAGCCATCGCGATTGGCAATCGGGTCCAGATCGAAGTCCTGGGCATAAGCCTTGGCGACTTCTTCACCTTGCTCGGCGAGGATGCCCGACAGCGCCAGACGACCACCGGTTTTGACCAGGCTGGACAATTGTGGCGCCAGTGAAACCAGCGGGCCGGCAAGAATATTGGCGACCAATACGTCGGCCTGAACCTGCGGCAAATCTTGCGGCAGATACAGCGGGAACAGTGCTTCGGCGATGTTGTTGCGCCCCGCGTTGTCGCGGGACGCTTCCAGGGCTTGCACGTCGATATCGGTACCGACGGCTTCCTTGGCGCCCAGCAGCAGGGCAGCAATCGCCAGAATCCCCGAGCCGCAGCCGAAGTCCAGGACGTTGCAGTCTTTCAGGTCCTGGCCATCGAGCCATTCCAGGCACAGCGCGGTGGTCGGGTGCGTGCCGGTGCCGAACGCCAGGCCCGGATCCAGCAGCAGGTTCACCGCGTCTGGTTCAGGAGCAGCGTGCCAGCTCGGGACGATCCACAGGCGCTGGCCGAAACGCATGGGCTGGAAACCGTCCATCCAGCTACGTTCCCAGTCCTGGTCTTCGATGACTTCGCTGTGATGCTCGGGCAGCGGGCTGCCGGTCAGCAGCTCAAGGTGGGCCAGTACGGCGGCGGCTTCGGTGCCACCTTCGAACAGGGCCAGCAGGTGCGTATGCGACCACAGCGGCGTGGTGTTGAGTTCCGGTTCGAAGATCGGCTGATCTTCAGCGTCCATGAAGGTCACCGAGACGGCGCCCACTTCAAGGAAAGCGTCTTCGTAGGTTTCGGCTTGTTCTGGGCTGATGGCGAGACGGACTTGCAGCCAAGGCATGGCGGGCACCTTTGAAAAATATTGATTGCAGCCTAGCGGGCTGCGAGAAGCGCGCAAGTTTACGCGAGCGCGGAGGTTTTGTGGGAGTGGCCTTGCTCGCGTGCACATTAGGAAGCCTTCAGAAACAACAAAGCCGCTCGGAAGCGGCTTTGTTAGTCTGGATCACATATTAATGCTGATGCCCTGCATTATTGGCTATGAGCCATTGCAGGCCTTTGTTCGTCAGGCGATAGCGTTGCAGGCGGCTGTTGGGGCGTTCAGGCAGCGTCATTTCAAGCACCCCGGCGGCTATGGCCGGCAGTATGTAAGCCTTACGGAAGTGGTCGGCGTTTTTCAGGCCCATACTGGTCTGAAGTTCCAGCCTGCTCATGTTTCCTTCAATGGCCCTCAGCACCGAAGCGACTTCCATGTTGACTTCCATGTTGACTTCCATGGTTGTTGCTTCTGCTCTCTGTGACTGAGGGTGCGCTGGAAGCCGTATGACATACGAAATCCGATCATCGTCGGTTTCAAATAATGGCGCAGGTGAGCCATTGACCGCCATGACCTTGAGGATTTTAGGGATGCCCGTCGAGCGGCCTTCGGTCAGACTCAGTTCTTTCAGGAACTCACCAATTCGCCGGTTACGGTAACGGCGGCTCACGGCGCGGCCTATCCGCAGGTCCTCCATTCGAATCGAGCGGTCTGGCCCCGGGAAGCTCAGAATCACCAATTCCTCCTGGCTGATGCGGACTTCAATCGGTTCGCGTTCTTCATAGGATCGGTGATAAACGGCATTGACCAGTGCCTCTTCAATTGCTGCGAAGGGGAAATTCCAGATCCGTGTAGCTTCGGCGCGGCCTGCATGCTTGATCACTGTTTCATGCAGGTAATTGCGCTGGATATAAGCCAGTGATTCGCGGGTTATGGTTGCCAGTGGCCCCTTGAAAATCTTTTCGTCAAAGCGATCACCGCCAGCGCCCTCCGGAAACCACAGCACATCAATCTGTGTGCCGGGGAAGAATCGCTCTGGGGCTGGGCTAAAGAACATCAGTCCCGCATTTTTGGGCCATGGCGACTCGGTCGGGCCGCCCACGACGTTCATTTGTCGCCCTAGCGCTTCGGTAGACAGGACCGCTGCATCCTCGGCCAGGGCACTGCCCACTTCTTGCAGGAAGCTTTGCATTAGAGGTTTGGATAGATCGCTGACACGAGCGCCCAAATTGAAGCGATCATCGAAAGGCACCTTGGCAGTAAGGCTCAAGAGTTCTTGTTCGGTTTCGCCCTTGGCTTCCACCGTGCTGCTGTAGCGACGGATGTAGTAGTGCAAGCTTCTGTACTTGGCTGTCACTGCGGCCGGAGCTTTATAGGGACGATTTTGCCCGCCGGGCGCCCATAGCACGATCAACTTGCGACCTTCGACCTCTTCAATACTCAACACTGGAAAGTAAGCAGGCTGAATTGATTGGCAAGCCGCTAGCAGTTCGAGCTGGATCTTGTCGAGTAATTGATCGGAAAGTCCCAGTGGAGGAAAGATCGGCTGACCATTGGCATCGCAATCCTGCCCAATCACAACGTAACCACCGCCCAGGTTTTCGAAGTCGTTGGCGAAAGCGCAGAGCGTGCGAATGATCGGATCAGGATTCCAACCCGATTTGTATTCGATTCGCTCACCCTCGACTGTCCGCTGGCGCAGGAGATCGTTGAGATTGATGGGCAGTTTTTCAGGCATGGGCTGGCTCTGGTTCGTCGGCGTTGCGCTGATAAGAGGGCGATTATAGCCAGCCAGGACAGGCCAGTGCCTGTCAGATTAGCCGCGCAAGGACGGATGAAACCTTCAGAAACAACAAAGCCGCTCGAAAGCGGCTTTGTTGGTATGGATCACAGCTTAATGCTTTTCGCCAGCCAGCTTGTGTTCCAGGTAGTGGATGTTGATTCCACCTTTGCAGAAGCCTTCATCGCGGACGAGGTCGCGGTGCAGCGGGATGTTGGTCTTGATCCCGTCGACAACGATTTCGTCCAGCGCATTGCGCATGCGCGCCAGTGCTTCGTCACGGGTTGCGCCGTAGGTGATCAGCTTGCCGATCAACGAATCGTAGTTCGGCGGAACGGCATAGCCACTGTACAGGTGCGAATCGACGCGAACGCCGTTGCCGCCTGGTGCGTGGAAATGCTTGACCGTGCCAGGGCTCGGCATGAAGGTTTTCGGGTCTTCGGCGTTGATTCGGCATTCCAGTGCATGACCGCGGATAACCACGTCTTCCTGGGTGTACGACAGCTTGTTGCCAGCGGCGATGCTGAGCATCTCCTTGACGATGTCGATGCCGGTGACCATTTCCGAAACCGGGTGCTCAACCTGAACGCGGGTGTTCATTTCGATGAAATAGAACGCGCCGTTCTCGTACAGGAACTCGAAAGTACCCGCGCCACGGTAGTTGATGTCGATGCAGGCCTTGACGCAGCGTGCGAGGACTTCAGCTCGTGCCTTCTCGTCGATGCCCGGTGCCGGCGCTTCTTCGAGAACCTTCTGGTGACGACGTTGCAGCGAGCAATCACGGTCGCCCAGATGGATGGCGTGGCCCTGGCCGTCGGAAAGTACCTGAACTTCCACGTGACGTGGGTTGGTCAGGAATTTTTCCAGATAGACCATCGGGTTGCCGAACGCCGCGCCAGCTTCGGAGCGGGTCAGTTTCGCCGAGGAGATCAGGTCTTCTTCTTTATGCACAACGCGCATGCCGCGACCACCGCCGCCGCCAGCGGCTTTGATGATCACCGGGTAACCGACTTCGCGACCGATGCGCAGAGCGGTTTCTTCGTCTTCAGGCAACGGGCCGTCGGAACCCGGAACGGTTGGAACGCCAGCGGCGATCATGGCGTGCTTGGCCGATACCTTGTCGCCCATCAGGCGAATGGTGTCGGCTTTCGGGCCAATGAAGGCGAAGCCGGAGTTCTCGACCTGTTCAGCGAAATCAGCGTTTTCCGCAAGGAAACCGTAGCCTGGGTGAATGGCGGTAGCGCCAGTCACTTCAGCCGCGGCGATGATTGCCGGGATGTGCAGATAAGAGTGCGCGGCCGAGGCCGGGCCGATGCAGACGGATTCGTCTGCCAGGCCCAGGTGCATCAGCTCTTTGTCGGCCTTGGAGTAAACGGCGACAGTCTTGATGCCCATCTCTTTGCAGGCACGCAGAATCCGCAGGGCGATCTCACCGCGGTTGGCGATCAGAACTTTTTCCAACTTCGCAGTCATCAAAGTCTCTCCGCGGTTCAAACGATGGTGAACAGCGGTTGGTCGTACTCAACCGGCTGGCCGTCTTCGACGAGGATAGATTCGATCACACCGCTGGATTCAGCTTCGATGTGGTTCATCATCTTCATGGCTTCGACGATGCACAGGGTGTCGCCTTTCTTCACGGTCTGGCCGACTTCAACGAAGGACGGCGAGGATGGCGAAGACTTGCGATAGAAGGTACCGACCATAGGCGAACGGGCAACGTTGCCGTTCAGAACTGGCGCGGCCGGAGCAGCAGGTGCGGCGGCAGCGACCGGGGCAGCAGCAACAGGTGCCGGCGCCGGAGCATGCATTGGAGCCGGAGCGTAGTACTGCTGAGCCGGGGTCTTGCTGTGACGGCTGATGCGTACGGACTCTTCGCCTTCCTTGATCTCGAGCTCGTCGATGCCGGACTCTTCCAGCAGTTCGATCAGTTTCTTAACTTTACGGATATCCATGAATCATCAACTCCCAAGGGTCGGTCAGGGGCGTTTAACGCTTGTAGTTCAAGTCGTTGCCTGTGTTTCAAGCTGTTCTAGCGCAGCCTCCAGGGCCAGTCGGTAACCGCTGGCGCCAAGGCCGCAGATCACTCCCACCGCTACGTCGGAGAAGTAAGAGTGATGGCGGAAAGGTTCGCGTTTGTGCACGTTAGACAAATGCACTTCGATGAATGGGATGCTCACCGCCAGCAGCGCGTCACGTAATGCGACACTTGTGTGCGTAAAAGCTGCTGGGTTGATCAGAATGAAGTCCACACCTTCGCTGCGGGCAGCGTGGATGCGGTCGATCAATTCGTACTCGGCGTTGCTTTGCAGGTGCAGCAAATGGTGGCCGGCTTCACGGGCGCGGCGTTCCAGGTCCTGGTTGATCTGCGCCAGTGTCGTAGCGCCATAGGTGCCCGGTTCACGGGTGCCGAGCATGTTCAGGTTGGGTCCGTGCAGAACCAGTAGCGTCGCCATCTGCTGTTCCTTGTGATCTGTGTGCAATTGTCAGAACCCGGCGACTATGCCGCAAAGCCTTTGTGACTGTCCAGTTCTATGCAATAGCCAGCACGATGGCCGATGTTTGCGCGAAATATGTGACCGGGTTATTAAATCCGGTCATTTGCTTTCGCAACACGTTCGGCGAAGTCGGTGGCGTTGATCTCGCCGATCACTCGCACATCGGCGTGTTCGACGCCGTCCTTGCCGAAAAACATCAGCGCTGGCGGGCCGAACAGTTTGTAGCGGTCGAGCAGGGCGCGTTGCTCGGCGTTGCTGGCGGTGATGTCGAAGCGGATCAGTCGATAGCCTTTGAGGCGTTCGACCACCTTGGCGTCGTTGAGCACTTCATGTTCGATGACTTTGCAACTGATGCACCAGTCGGCGTACCAGTCGAGCAGCAGCGGGGTGCCTGACGATTTGGCTTCGGCGAGGACACGGTCCAGGTCGGCCGGAGTGCTGACGGTTTGCCAGGTGCTGGTGTTTTGCGGCTGTTCATTGCCGGCAACCGTGCGCGGCTTGCCAATCGGATTGAATGGGTCGGTCTGGCCGCTGAACGCTCCGTACCAACACGCCAGCGCATAAAACAGCAGGAACATCCCCAGCAATTGGCCCAGGCGTTTTCTCGGAGGTTTGTAGACGAACTCCAGCGCACCCATGAACAACCCAACGCCACCGGCCAGCAAGCCGATCAGCAGCAACGTGATCTGACCCGGCAGTACTCGACTGAGCAGACCGATCGCCAGCCCCAGCAACAAAACGCCAATCGCGTTTTTCACATAGATCAGCCAAGGGCCGCTTTTCGGCAGCCAGGCGGCGCCACCGGTGGCGACCAGCAATAGCGGGGCGCCCATGCCCAGGCCGAGCATGAACAATTTCAGACCACCGCCCACTGCATCGCCGCTGGCGCTGATGTACAGCAGCGCGCCGGCCAGCGGTGCCGAGACGCAGGGTGACACCAACAGGCTGGAAACCACGCCCAGTACGGCAGCGCCCCACAACGAACCGCCCTCGGTGCGACCGGCGATCCGATCCAGCCGACTGCTGATAGAGTAAGGCAGCTTGAGTTCGAAGACGCCAAACATCGCCAAGGCAAACAACGCAAAAAACGTCGCGAACGGCACCAGCACCCACGCCGATTGCAACCGCGCCTGAAGATTGAGCTGTGCGCCGAACATCCCCATCAAGGCCCCGAGCAGGGCGAAGCAGGCGGCCATTGGCAGCACATAAGCGAGGGACAGATTGAAGCCGCGCAAACCACCCACCTGACCGCGCAACACCACGCCGGACAGGATCGGCAGCATCGGCAGCACGCACGGTGTGAACGTCAGGCCTATGCCGGCGAGGAAGAACAGCGCCAGTTCGCGCCAGCTCCAGGCCGGAGTCGCGCCTGCGCTGCCATCAATACTCAGGCGCTCGGTTTCGGGTGGATAGCACAAGCCTTTATCGGCGCAACCCTGATACGTCACCACCAAGGTGAAGGCGCGTTGATCGGTGCGCGGCAGCTCTACATCGAGAACCCCGTGGTAGACCTCGACATCGCCGAAATACTCATCGTGCTTCTGTTCGCCCTTGGGCAGTTGCGCGGTGCCTAGGCCTGCATCGGGCGGGTCGGCGCGAAACTGAAAGCGGTGCCGGTAGAGGTAGTAGCCCTCGGTGGCGACGAAACGCAGTTTGATCGATTGCGGTGTGCTTTCTACCAGGCTCAGCTGAAAGGCTTCACGCACCGGCAGAAAATCGGCGCTGTTGTTGATCGAGCCCAGCGTCGAACTGGGCCGACTGTCCAGCAAACCGGCGGCGGTGGCCGGCAGGGCGAGCACTAAAAACAACAGGCAGAGCAAACGGCGCATGACAATCTCGCGTATCGAAAGTGAGGGCATGATAGCGGACGGCGGTCGGGTGTGCAGGGCGAGTCCTGTGGTGATTGTTCTGACGCCTTCGCGAGCAAGCCCGCTCCCACATCGACCGAGTTCATCCATGGGTACGCGGTCGAATGTGGGAGCGGGCTTGCTCGCGAAGGCGATCTGTCAGACGCGGAAGGCCTGGACCGCTGTATGCAACCGTCCACCCAGCACCAGCAAATTCTCCCCCTGCACGCGCCCTTCGCCGATGCGCAGCAAGTTATCCCCACCCAATTGGTGAATCCGCTCACTGTGATCGCGGATTTCGCTGACGGCGCCACTCTGCTGGGCGGTGACATCGGCGATGCGTACGGCGGTGTCGGAAATGGTCTGGATCGCACCGACGATTTTATCCAGCGCACCGTCGGCGGCCTGGGCCTGATTGGCAGTGGCTTCGGCGTGTTCGACCTGGGCGCGCATGCCTTCCACCGATTGTCGCGCCGCGGTTTGTAACCCGGCGATTAACGTCTGGATCTCTGCCGTGGCGCCAGCGGTGCGTTGCGCCAGTGAGCGAACTTCTTCGGCCACCACGGCAAACCCTCGACCCATTTCCCCGGCTCGGGCCGCTTCGATGGCGGCGTTCAGGGCCAACAGGTTGGTTTGGTCGGCAATTGAGCGGATGACCGTCAGCACGCCGCCAATGGTTGCCGACTCTTCGGCCAGGTGTTCGATCATTTGCGCGTTGCCTTGCACTTCGCCGACCAGCGCGTGCAGCCCGGTGAGGCTCAAACCGATGACTTTCTGGCCGTGCTCCACCGCCAGCCCGGCATGGCGGCTGGCGTCGGCGGCTTGGCTGGCATCGCCGGCAACCTGTTGAATGGTCGCTTCCAGTTCGCCGAGAGAATCACGGATCAGCGCCGTGTCGCCGGCCTGATGTTCGGCGCCGCTGTGCAGGTCATTGCTCAGCTCGGCCAGCGTTCGGCTACTGCCGGCGACCTGTTCGGCGTTGAGACGAATGGTCCCGACCAGGTCGACCAGATAGGCGCGCAAGCGATTGAGCGACGCTTGAATGTCATGCAGTTCGCGATTGGTTTTACCCAGTTGAATGTCCCGGCTGAAGTCGCCCTCGGCCCAGGTCGAGAGGGCCGGGGCGAGGTTGGTCAGCGTCCGGGCCAGTTTCCGTTGCAAGGTGTCGATCAGCAAAGCAATCAGCAGGATCAGGCCGATCATCACGCCTTGCATCAGCCGCACTTCGCCCTGGATCTGTCCGTGCTGGGCGCGAACCACCGGCTCCAGTCCGGCAATGGCCTGCTGCACGGCGGCGATTTTCAGGTGAGTGGCGGCGCTGAGGTCGGTGCGTTTCTGGATCTGGTCACGTGTGCGCGCCAATTCAGCCGGGTAGCGAGTGAGGAGGCTGTTCAGTTCACGCTTGAGGCCAACGCCCGCATCTTCGGCAACCGCTTTTTCGGTGTTCTCCAGGCCCATCATCGCGGCGAAATCATCGGTGCCGGATTCGCTGCTGCTGGCTACACCGAGTAGCGGCAACGCGCCCAGTAACTCAGCCTGAGTGCGGATGTTGGCGACTTCACGCTCGACATCGGCGGCCAATTCACTTCGGCCGCTGCTGACCAGTTTGTCCCGGGCCAAAGACAACTTGCCCAAGTGCTGGGAGGCGGCGAGCAACGGCGTCAGATACGCCGCGTTAGCGTTGGCGTATTGGCTGAGCTGATCGAGGCTGGCGCCCAGTTCGCGTTCGGCCTGAAGCAGCAACGCTTGCGGATCTCCCGCGAGTTTGCCCGCGGCCAGCAGGTCGGTTTTGCTGAATTCTTCGAGGTTCGACAGGCTCGGGCGCAGGGTGTCGGCCAGGGCCGGCGGCAATTCGCCGAGTTCCCTTTGCAGGCTGTCGATGGCCTGGCTGGCACTGCTCAGGCGCAGGGCATCGCCGCTGGCGAGGTAGTCGTCGATGTTGCGCGCGACTTCATTTTGAAATTGCTGGGACAAACCCAAGTAACGCTCCATCAAAAGATAGGGGCGCTCCAGGGCTTTTTGCGACCACCACAGTGTGGCGCCAAGGGCCACGCACACGGCGACTAAAAGGAGGGTGTTGAGATTGGTCAGCAGCTTCAGGCGCATTGCGGGTCTACCAGCGGCAGAATGGTAAGCGCCTGAATTTATTGCGTTTGTGTTACAGGGTTATGACCGAATCGGTCGATTCTGATGAAAAAGTGGCACTTTGCTTTGACGTCCGCGCAGCCTGCACGCGGTTGCGTCCGGCGTCTTTCGCGCGGTACAGCGCTTCGTCTGCCTGGCTGGCCATCATCAGGCTGTCGGAGTGTTCACACAGTTCCACCACGCCGGCGCTGAACGTGCACCAGAGGTCATGCGGTTGAGCCGGGTAGTGAATCTCGGCAAACCGTCGACGGATTTCGTCGAGCACTTTGTGGGCCGATTCGAGATCGGTGTCCGGCATCACGATCGCGAACTCTTCACCGCCGTAACGGCCGATGAAATCGGTTTTGCGCAAGCGTTGCTTGAGAAACAGCGCCAGGCTCTTGATCACCCGATCGCCCATGGGGTGGCCGTGGCTGTCGTTGACTCGTTTGAAGTGGTCGATGTCGAGCATCGCAAAGCTCAGCGGCTTGTTTTCGCGGCGGGCGCGGAAGCTGCAGTCTTCGAGCAATTGCAGAATGTGCGTGTGGTTGTACAGCCCGGTGAGGCTGTCGCGCACCATCCGCGCTTTCAGATTACGTGCCCGCGCCGCGCGGTTGCGTACGGTGGTGATCAGGTGCCGGGGCTTGATCGGTTTGGTCAGGAAGTCGTCGCCGCCCTCGCTCATGGCGTCGAGCTGTTTGTCCAGATCGTCTTCGGCCGACAGGTAAATGATCGGCACGCTGACATAACGGTCGTTGTGGCGGATCACTTTGGCCAGCTCAGTACCGGTGCAGGCCGGCATGTACATGTCGAGGATGATCAGGTCTGGCTGGAAGTCCGCGAGCTCGGCCATGGCCTGGATCGGCTCGATCAAGGTCCGCGTGACAATCCCGGCGCTGTTGAGCAGGCGCTCGGTGTGCAAGGCCTGGGCGCGGGAATCGTCGATGATCAGCACTTTATAAGGTTCGTACTGGGCGACGCAGGTCAGGACTTCGATTTTCTCCAGCAGGCTCGAGGCTTCGAGGGTGCCGGTCAGGAATTCCTGGCCACCGGCACGCACGGCGGCGAGGCGGGTCGGGGTATCGGTTTCGTGCAGGCTGAAGAACAACAGCGGCAATTGATGATCGAGGCCTTCCTGGGCTTCGGCGGCCAGTTTCAGGCCGATGCCGGCGCCACTGAAGTCCACGTCCATGACGATCGCCGCGGGCAAGCGCTCGATCATCGAAGAGCGGAACGCCGCAACGCTGTCGAGGGCTTGCGCGCTGAGCCCGAAGAATTCCAGTTGTTTGGCCAGGCGCTCGCCACGGTCATGATCCTGCAGCATCACGTAAACCGGCTTGCGCAGCGGCGGCAGAAAGGTCTGCTCCAACTGATCGCCATGGCGCAGGCCGGTGCGTGACAGGCGCTGCATCAAACGATTGAGCTCTGTGATCAGTCCGCTGCTCAGGCGTCCACGATTGGCGTCGACAGCCTCCAGCGACTGACCGATATGGCGTGCCAGTTGGGTGTGTTCAGGTTGTTCGAAGCGCTCGGCGAAACGCAGCAGGCGCAGGTTGGCCTCGCTCAGTTCCGATAGGTCGGTGGTGGACCACTCGCTGCGTTGCAGGCGCTGCCATATCTCAAGAATTTGACGTGCCTGATGAATTACCCGCTGGGCAAAGTGGTGCTTGAGGCGCTCACGGCTGGGGTCTTCTGGCTCGGTCATATCCTGACAACTAGTTAGGGGGCATGCTGAGATTGACTGGTGGCTCTATGCTAGCACCTCTTTTCAATTGCATGAGTGTCGTACATCAATTAACTGTAAAGCGACCTGATTCAGTTTCTGACCGATGAGTCTCCGCCAGGGCGTCACTGGCCGATAGAGCCAGAGGAGCCGGGTGTTTCAGGACGTTTCCTGAACATTTCAAGGTTATTTCCCAAGGCTCGGCGAGCCTCGTCTGTCAGGTATTTCTGATTTTTCGGCCAAACGATCCGGTCGGGAATTGCGGCTGTTAGGGTTCAGGGATTCCCTTAGTCGCTCGTCCGCAAACCATGACCCAGTGTTTCAAAGAACACCCCTGCGATGAGCAGCGCCTGAACTACAACAGCACACCCGTTGCTGACTGTGAGTGTAAAGAGGAGCTGCTTTATGGGAGCAAGACGCTTGTTACCGATGTGCCGGTTCTGACCTGCGCGTGCCTTTGGCGTAGATACCAGCGCGAGGCGGAAGAAATCGTCGCACCCAATGGGGTCTTGATTGCCGACCCTATCGAGCGCAACCGCGCTATCAACGCTGCGTACGCTCGACTCTGGTTACACGATTCTCGATTTCAGTGGGCGGGGCTGGCGGCATTTGCCTCCAAGCAGGTCGGCTGCGGATTGCTTCACGCGGTGGACAGTATCGATCTCATACGCGACGAGCATGAGGCGCGGCAGCGATTGCGCGACAGCCGCCGAGAGTACGGTTTGCTGACGCCGGACAGGATGCCCGAGCAGGTGGATGAGTTGCGTGACTATAAAGAAGCGGATGCGCGTAATCCTGTGCCCTCTGTGGATTTTCGTTCTGCGGGTGAGGACTTGTCGTTGGTGCAACAACAGTTTCGGCATGTGCGCGACATGATGGCGTTGGGGAATACCACGCTGTTTCTGGATGTTTTTCCGTTGCATGAGTTTTATGCGAAGCGTGGGTTGAAAGAGTTGAAAACATGCTTGGAAGCGCGCGAAGGAATTTATGGACACCCAAAGCACCCGGTGCTTTGGCCGGTAGGGCAGAAAAAGCTAAAATTCGGGCGCAACTACGGAGAAATACTACGGGCCTTCGAGGCTTTGGATTCAGGGGATATTGCCAAAAGCGTCGAGCATTTAGCCTGGCATGAGCAGCAAAATATCCTACAGCCCACGATTTATCAGAATGGGCAACTGGTAGCTCTACTGCGTGGTAACCACGCTTCTTACGTAACCGGTTTTCCTACCGGCGTAGCCCAGGCAATTGAGTTGACGCTCTCCAGCCAATGCCAACGTGTTGACGACGGACGCACCATTGGTTTCAGCGACAGTCCGCTGGCGGATTTGTCGGATCTCAAGCAGCGAATGCCTTTCGTACTTCGGGCAGCGGCACGCTTCGATCAGATGCTCAACGGCACAAACCGTAGTGTGCTGGAGCAGTCGATCACCGCGATCGCAACAGGGCAGGGATTGCGATGAATTCGCGACGAGGCAAGGGCCGTTGGCGGCTTGGGGTTGGCTTGTTGCTTCTGGCCTTCCTGATACTGATGGCGGCGAATCAGATGATCGAATCCCTATTGCAGGAGCCGGTAATTGCATTGGAAATGGGCGGCACCTATGAAACGTTGCTCAAGCATTCTTCGGTCTCCTTCAGCCCAAGGGTTCCGGGCCACGTCTGGATGGGCCTTCCCTCGGGGGATGCACGGCTTAGGTTCATCGATCCGCAGTACGAGTTCGTCACGCCGAGAGCACGATTTTTCACGGTTGTATTTGACGACAATGTCGTTAGCAGTATTCGCATGTCCCCGCAGGTCGAACCGTTGCTACTCGATGAGGCTCTGAAGGTCGCTCTGGATTTGCAAGACCAATGGCGCGGGAGCGGATGGAGGGTAGCGGGCAAGACGCGCTATCCCCCCTTTGCCGACACACCTGAATGGCGAGTGCAGCTGCGAGACGTTAATAAAGGAGGATCCGTCTACTGGAAGGCAGGCAAACAATACCAAATCGCAATGTTCATGAGCCGCTTCGAATACAACGAGCGACCAAATGAAGAGCGTTACCTGATCACACTGTCGATCGGCAAGCCGTGGACGCCTTTCGCAGAAGACGGGGACGAAGAAGCTCTAATCGAACTGGATCAATCCATCCCGGACACCCCCTTATTCCCCACAAAAACCAAAGGAGCCCCACCATGCCAACTCCCGCCTTCATGACCCTTCACGGGGAAAGGCAAGGTCTGATCAGCGCCGGCGCCTTTACCGAAGCATCGGTAGGCAACACCTACCAATTAGGGCGTGAGGACCAAATCATGATTCAGGCCCTGAGCCATGGCATTTTCGTGCCGAAAGGCTCGGGTGCGGGGCGTCGGATGCACAAGCCTTTGATCATCACCAAGACCATCGACAAAGCGACACCGCTGATCAACAACGCTTTGTGTTCGGGAGAATTGCTCAAAGTGTGCCGCGTCGAGTGGTATCGTACGTCGGCTCAGGGCACCCAGGAGCATTTCTACACAATGGAGCTGGAAGACGCGCTGATCATTGGCGCTGAGGTTCTGATGCCGCATTGCCAGGATCCCGGCACCGCTCACCTCACTCAATTGGAGAAGGTCCATTTCAGTTACCGGCGAATTTACTGGCGGCACGAAGTCAGTCGAACCATGGGGGCCGATGAGTGGAACACCGAGGTGCAGGGATGAGGTTGGTCAACGAACTCGATTTGTCCGATTGGGAGCGCCAACATGCCTACTCCAGTGAGCAAGCACTGGAAGTGTTGCGCCAGGCGCTGCTTGATCGACAACCCATTGAAGGCCTGGGCCAGTTGCGTGCCGGCCTGCTGATCGATATCGACAGCGAGGTGCTTGATCTGATTGAACGGGGAGAGTGGCAGTTAGTCAGGCCTGAAGCCGACTACGTTGACTGGAAAATGCCGGATCGTGCCTTTGATCCAAAGGTCATGGAGCTGATGCAAAATCCGCCCGTGCAGCCCTCAAGGTCGCCAAAGATCTTTCGCCTCGTAGACAGCGTGACAGGCGATCCTCTGACTCAGCGGCATTACATCGCGACGGTAGATGGGAACACTGCGCCGCGCAGAACCGACGGCGAGGGCATAGCGCATCTTTTTGTATCGCCCGGGGTGCAGCAGATTTCAATGGTGATCATCGGCGTTTAAACAGGCGACGTCGCTTGAGTTCATGGGAGCGCGGTTGTCACGGCTGCCCGACGGTAATTTATCCGGATAACCCCACGACGGGTGCCGGCCAAAGGCACGTTGTTGTATGGTTGTGGTCGAACCGATGAACTCAAGTGATTGAAAGGATATCGCCATGCTGGACTGGAAGAACCGCGCGGGCAGCGCGCCTGAACGTGCCGCTGAACCGAAGTCGGCCACCCGTAGTTACCTGGGAGGCCTGTTGTTCAGTCGGGCGCTGGCCACTCTAATTGGCCTGTACTTGCTGGTGGCTATTGCTCTGGGCTGGTACTGGAGCCAGGAACCTGCGCTGTTTCCGGTTCAGCAGAATGCCCAGATGGCCGCCGAGAAAGAAGGCAAGCAAATGGTCATCGGCTACACCACGGTCGAAACCCTCAAGACCGTCGCCGGTACTTTGCTGACCAAACCGGGTGGCTATATTTCCAACGACCGTTTCCCGCCGGGCCTGTGGATGGATAACACGCCGAGCTGGGAATATGGCGTGCTGGTCCAGGTCCGTGACCTGAGTCGTGCACTGCGTAAAGACTTCGCTCGTTCCCAGTCGCAGTCCACCGAAGACGCTGACCTGGCCAAAGCCGAGCCGCGCTTCAACTTCGACAACAAGAGCTGGGTGCTGCCCTCCAGTGAGTCCGAATACCAGGAAGGCATCAACTCCCTGAGCCGTTATCAGGCGCGCCTGTCTGACCCGAGTCAGAAAAGCGCGCTGTTCTATGCCCGCGCCGACAACCTGAACAACTGGCTGGGCGATGTCGGTACCCGTTTGGGTTCGCTGTCGCAACGGCTGTCGGCCAGCGTTGGCCGGGTCAAGCTCAACACGGCGCTGAAAACCGAAGTCGTCGCCCCGGGTCAGGTGCCGCAGGTTGACGAAGAAATCGTCGAAACCCCGTGGATGCAGATCGACAACGTGTTCTACGAAGCTCGCGGTCAGGCCTGGGCCTTGTCCCATCTGCTGCGCGCCATCGAAGTCGACTTCGCCGATGTGCTGGCCAAGAAGAACGCCACGGTCAGCGTGCGTCAGATCATTCGTGAACTGGAGGCCTCGCAGGAACCGGTCTGGAGTCCTATGATCCTTAATGGCAGCGGCTTCGGGGTGCTGGCCAACCACTCGCTGGTCATGGCCAACTACATCTCCCGGGCCAACGCCGCAGTGATCGATTTGCGTCAATTGCTCAATCAGGGCTGAGTCATGGTCAATAGCGCCAGAGAGGTCGCGCACCGCGCGGCCTCGGATGCCGAACAGATCGCCTGGGTTGACGAGCAGGACAACCTGCTCGGCGCCCTGGTCCGCTCCGACCTGCGTGAACGCGGGCTGATCGGGCGCGGCACTTACATCATGCTGTTCAATTCCGCCGGTGAACTCTGCGTGCATCGACGCACGCTGAGCAAAGCCATTTATCCAGGTTTCTGGGACGTGGCGGCGGGGGGCATGGTGCTAGCGACCGAAACCTACGCCGAATCGGCTGCCCGCGAGCTGGAAGAAGAACTGGGCGTGAGCGGGGTCGAACTGACCGCCCATGATCACTTTTTCTTCGAGGACACCGGTAATCGGCTCTGGTGTTCGGCATTTTCGGCGGTGTGGGACGGTCCATTGATCCTGCAACCCGAAGAAGTCCTTGAAGCGCGTTTTATTCCCGTTGATCAAGTCCTGCTGGAAATCCAGCAAAAGCCTTATTGCCCGGACTCCCTGGCCGCATTGAAGCGCTATCTTGGTTCTCGGAAGAATGGCGTCGCAAAAGAGGCATAAATTGGCGCCGATTGGCTCTTAGCAAGTCGGCTTTTTGCCGTTACACTGCGCGACCTTTTTAAGCTGAACCAGCATGCCTGGCTCAGTAGCGCTGCCCCTGCCTGAGTGGGGCTTCGCGGTCGATGGCAACTGTCCAGGTTGCCGCGACCAGTCTTTGTCCTCCCAAGAGGATTGCCGGTGGCCAAAAAAGCCGCATCCTTCGCCGCCCTTGGTGGCCTGGTATTTTCCACCGACGCAGGTCGTCATTGCCCGGATTGCAGTCAACCGGTGGATGCCTGCATCTGCAAACAGACCGTTATCCCGGCCGGCGACGGCATCGCTCGCGTGCGTCGCGAAAGCAAGGGCCGTGGCGGCAAGACGGTGACCACCATCACCGGCGTGCCGTTGGCCGAAGACGCACTCAAGGACCTGGCGACCACGTTGAAGAAACGTTGCGGGACCGGCGGTGCGTTGAAAGACGGAATCATTGAAATCCAGGGCGATCATGTCGAGCTACTCTTGGCCGAGCTGATCAAACACGGTTTCAAAGCGAAGAAGTCCGGCGGCTAGCAGCCTCTGTGAAAACCACCCTCGGCTTGATCCAGTCCTGACAGCAGGCCTGGCGCCGTCTACATGGTTTTCACAGAGCCTGTTCTGACCGGTTTCTAAACTCACTGCGGTCAGCGAGGTCTATCCCCTCGTTGACGAACCGTCATTTTCATTCTTTAGACTGCGCCGGCCTGAACCCAGGCGACGCTCTATGACTTCTTTATAGGGGACTTCAATGTCCGTACGACGCACACGCAAAGACGATGGCAGCCAATGGACAGTTGCGGACAGCCGCAGTGTTTACGGGATTCGCCATTGGGGGGCCGGGTATTTCGCGATCAGTGACGCCGGTCGCGTCGAAGTTCGTCCGAACGGTCCGACCAGTTCGCCTATCGACCTGTTCGAGCAAGTTGATCAGCTGCGTAAAAGCGGCCTGTCCTTGCCGTTGCTGGTGCGTTTCCCTGACATTCTGCAAGACCGCGTGCGTCAGCTGACCGGCGCGTTCGACGCCAACATCGAGCGTCTGGAATATCAGAGCAAGTACACCGCGCTGTACCCGATCAAGGTTAACCAGCAAGAAGCGGTGATCGAGAACATCATTGCCACCCAAGACGTGTCCATTGGTCTTGAAGCCGGCTCCAAGCCTGAACTGCTGGCCGTGCTGGCCCTGGCGCCGAAGGGCGGCACCATCGTCTGCAACGGCTACAAGGATCGCGAATTCATTCGTCTGGCGCTGATGGGCCAGAAGCTCGGCCACAACGTGTTCATCGTGATCGAGAAAGAATCCGAAGTCGGGCTGGTGATCGAAGAAGCCGCCTCGCTCAAGGTCAAGCCTCAGGTTGGCCTGCGCGTGCGTCTGTCGTCCCTGGCCTCGAGCAAGTGGGCTGACACCGGTGGCGAGAAATCCAAGTTCGGTCTGTCGGCGGCGCAACTGCTGTCGGTGGTCGAGCGTTTCCGCGCGGCTGGCCTGGATCAGGGCATTCGCCTGTTGCACTTCCACATGGGTTCGCAGATCGCCAACCTGGCGGACTACCAGCACGGCTTCAAGGAAGCGATCCGTTATTACGGCGAATTGCGCAACCTTGGCCTGCCAGTGGACCACATCGACGTCGGTGGCGGTCTGGGCGTGGACTACGACGGTACGCACTCGCGTAACGCCAGCTCGATCAACTACGACATGGACGATTACGCCGGTGTCGTGGTCGGGATGCTCAAGGAGTTCTGCGACGCGCAGAACCTGCCGCACCCGAACATCTTCTCCGAAAGCGGCCGTTCCCTGACCGCTCACCACGCCATGCTGGTGGTGCAAGTGACCGACGTCGAGAAGCACAACGACGACGTGCCGCAGATCGAGAACAAGGAAGAACTGCCGGAAACCGTGCAGTGGCTGGTTGACCTGCTGGGCCCGACCGACATCGAGATGGTCACCGAAACCTACTGGCGCGCGACTCACTACATGAGCGACATCGCGACCCAGTACGCCGATGGCAAGCTGACCCTGGCCGAGAAAGCCCTGGCCGAGCAATGCTACTTCGCGGTGTGCCGTCGCCTGCACAACTCGTTGAAGGCTCGTCAGCGTTCGCACCGTCAGGTGCTGGACGAACTCAACGACAAGCTGGCCGACAAGTACATCTGCAACTTCTCGGTATTCCAGAGCCTGCCGGACACCTGGGCCATCGGCCAGGTACTGCCGATCCTGCCGCTGCACCGTCTCGACGAAGAGCCGCTGCGCCGTGCGGTGCTGCAAGATCTGACCTGCGACTCCGACGGCAAGATCAAGCAATACGTCGACGAGCAGAGCATCGAAACCAGCCTGCCGGTTCACGGTTTGAACGACGGTGAAGACTACCTGCTGGGTATCTTCCTGGTCGGCGCCTACCAGGAAATTCTCGGCGACATGCACAACCTGTTCGGTGACACCGACTCGGTGAACATCTATCAGAACGCTGACGGCAGTGTGTACCACGCTGGTATCGAAACCCACGACACTATCGAAGACATGCTGCGTTACGTGCACTTGTCGCCGGAAGAGTTGATGACCCACTACCGCGACAAATGCGCCAGTGCCCGCATCACCGCCGCCGAGCGTACCCAGTTCCTCGACGCCCTGCGTCTGGGGCTGACCCGTTCCTCTTACCTGTCTTCTTGAGGTAAGGCACCGTTCTCATCAGGTTGTCTGAAAATGTTCCGCACGTAGCGGAAATTTCAGGTGACTTGGTGAGATGCCTCTCTGATTTCAAGCGAAATGACTCACATTCCTGGCCATCCAAGCGATGTGGTCTTCTTTTCGCGTAGGTCATTTCCTAAGTTGTACTTCGGCACTCTACTCGGCCAACTCTCTCGGAGAGAATCCCCGACCGCCCCTCCTGTAGAGAATCGCCGATGTTCGATCCAGTCAACGAGCCGTCATTTCGTCTGGATGTAGAGGGTCTGCCCGACCCCTTTGAGGTCTTGGCCTTTACCGGTAGAGAAGCCATCAGCGAGCCTTTTGTGTTCGACGTGGATCTGCTGATCGATGACCTGACACTTGACCTTGCAAGCCTGCTGTACCGTCCGGCCTTTTTGCATGTCGGGTCTGCGGAAAACGGCTTCCACGGACAATTGCATGAACTCGTCCAGCGTGACCACGACTTGGCTGTCAGGCTCTGCCGCGTACGTCTGGGGCCGAAGCTGGCGTGCCTTTCCCTGCGCTTCAGTCAGCGAATTTTCAGCGCACGCTCGGTGCCGCAAATCCTCAGTCAGGTGCTCAAGGAGCACGGTATTGCCGGCAAGAGTCGGCGCTTTGAGCTGAGTGGCGATTACCCGGCCCGTGAATTCTGTACGCAGTACCGGGAATCAGACCTGCAATTTATCCAGCGTCTGTGTGCCCAGGAACGGCTTCACTACCATTTCGAACACGGCGAGCGCGGGCATTGCGTGGTTTTCGGTGATGGTCAGGAGCCCTTTCGTTTCGGCGAGAACGCGGTCTACCAGGTCGAGAGCGAGCAATCGGCCGTGCGTCAGTTCAAGCTTCTGGGGTGCGCAGGGCAACGAACCGCGCCGATGGCCGAAGGGCGGACGGACCTGGCGGCGCTGCGCAGCGGGCAGTTGATGCCGCTGTCCGGTCATCCGATTGCCGACTGCAATCAGCCCTGGCTGCTGACTCATGTGGAGCATCAGGGCAGTCAGGATTTAACGGCGACCTACAGCAACCAGATCCGTGCGATTCACTGGCAGGCGCCTTTTGTAGCGCCTCATTGCGCACTGAAACCCAGGATGCACAGCCTGCAACGGGCCTGGGTGGTCAACATTGATGAGGCATGCCCCGATCCGTCGAGACCGGTTGCCGTGCAATTTGACTGGCTTTATCAGGGCGAAGGCGCGGTGCCTAGCCACAGTTGGCTGCCGGTGGCCGCTGAACTGGGCGCCGCGGCAGTCACGCAGTTGAGTGAGGGGGCCGAGGTGGTGGTGAGCTTTATCGAGGGGGATCCGGATCAGCCGTTGATTACCGGGTTTCTTCACGTCCCTTCGTCCGTAGAAGAGGCTGAGGAGGGCGGCCCGCCGCGCACATCCGCGACAGATGATGTCGAGGGCATGCTGGCGCTTCTGCAATCGAGCGAACCCTTGATGTTGCTATGTCTGCTGCCCGGTGGGGGCAGTTTCAACCATTGCACGCAGGCCCTCTGCACCTGCCGGGTGGCGAAGCGGTTTGGCCAGAGCGGTTCGGCATGAACGTCGCGACCCCGCAATGGCTATTGCTGGATGTGCCGGGTGCGCCACAGGCGGGGGCGATGCTGCAACAGCAATTTGCGCATGCCCGGTGGTTCTGGTTGTTCGAAGACACTGAGTGGCATGCGTTGCGTGAACACGGCCCGGCCCTGATCGACCTTCGGACATGCCCCGCGCTGGCCGGGTTGTGCCACAGCGAAGTGCTCTTCTGGCGCGGCTTGCAGATAGCCAGCGAGGTGTCGTCGACGCAGTTGCTGGAGCATTTGCGCCGCATGCTCACGGTCACGTTCGGTCTGCATCACCGAGCCTTGTTGAGTTACTACAACCCGCAAACGGCCAGTTACTTGTTCGATGCCTGCGATGCGCAGGAGCTGAGTCGCTGGCTGGGTCCTATCAGCCATTTGCGCTGGTTCGGCGGGACGTGGGCTGACCGTGCGATCGGCAGTCAGGGCTGGCAGCAGTTGGTCAATCCGGGGCTTGCCGTCTGCCCTTTGGCGGTTGAAGAAAACCTCAGTCCTCGTCAGCAGGAAAAACTGCAAACCTGCCTGCTGGAGCAACATGCCTGGCACTGGAGTCGATCCACCGGGACTGACTACAACACGCTGTGGTCCCACGTGCAGGAAGGGTTGGCCCTGGGTTTTACCGAGCGCCCGGTACTCGATGACTGGTTATGGCTACGCTTGCAGTACCCCGGCGCTTTGCCCGGGCACGCATTGCCGGGACTCACCCAGCAGGAGCGGCTCGATAGCCTGCGCAACCGCTGGCAAAGCGATCAACCCTGAACACACCGGTGGTCTGGCGTGCCGGTGTAGGACCTGTTCTCGCGCACTCGCCACGCCGACTCAGTGAGCTTTGCCGGCGAACCAGCCGTCGTTTTTGTGCAGATACCAGGCAAACGCGCCGAGGGTCAGGCTGCGCAGCAACATGAACAATAGAAAGGTTATCCACAGTCCATGGTTGCCAAAACCTTGCAGCGCCCAAGCGAACGGCAGCAACAAAATCACTGTCAGCAGCATACCGTTGCGCATTTCCCGGGCACGGGTGGCGCCGATAAACAACCCGTCGAGCAGGTAACTCCCGACCGCAATCAGCGGCAGCGCGGCGAGGTAGGGCAGGTAAATGAACGCCGTGTCGCGCACGCTCTGAATGTTGGTCTGCATCTCGATAAACAGATGCCCGGCGAACAGGAACAGCACGGCAAAGCCCAGGCTCGCCAGCAACGACCAACCGCAGGCCACCACCAATGAGCGGCGCAGGGCCTCTCGATCACGGGCACCAATGGCGTGGCCACAAAGGGCTTCCACCGCGTGGGCCAGGCCGTCCAGCGCATGGGCGGTCAGCAGCAAACCGTTGAGCAGCAGCGCGTTGGCGGCGACGGTGGCATCACCCAGTCGCGCGCCTTGCACGGTGATCAGGAAAAATACCGATTGCAGCGCCAGGCTGCGGATGAAAATGTCGCGGTTGACCGCCAATAGCGGCCGCCAGCTCTGCCACAGCGCCAGCGCGGCCCAGGCGATGTGGCCGGGATAGGCGCGCAGGGCGTTGCGGGTCATCAGCAGGCCGATCAGCGCACCGGTCCATTCGGCGATCACCGATGCGCGAGCCGCACCAACCACCCCCCACTCCAGCCCGAGAACGAACCACAGGTTCAGCGCGATGTTCACCAGGTTGGTGCTCAGCAGAATGGCCAGCGGCGCCCGGGCGTTCTGAGTGCCGAGGAACCAGCCGACCAGCGCATAACTGGCCAGTGCTGCCGGCAGACCGAACAGGCGCGTGTGGAAAAACTCGCGGGTCAGCTGATCCAGCTCCGCCGATGGCTGCATGAAGTGCAGCGCAACCCCGCTCAACGGCACGCCCAGTGCTCCCAGGACAATGGCCAGGCCCATTGCCAACAACAAACCCTGCAGCAAGATCTGCCGCAAAGCCGCGCCGTCCCCCCGTCCGGCGGCCTGTGCGGCGAACCCGGTGGTGCCCATGCGCAGAAAACCCATGGCCCAGGCGAGAAAGGTATACAGGCTGGCCCCGACCGCCACGGCACCCAACTGATGGGCGTGAGGCAAGTGGCCGATGACGGTACTGTCGACCAGCGCCACCAGCGGTACGGAAATGTTCGAGAGAATCATCGGCGCGGCGAGCGCCCAGACTCGGCGATGGGTAGGGCGGTCGCGCCAGTCGGCGATCAGGTTGGACATGCAGGCTCCTTGGGGGAGCGGGCATTGTAGCGACACATTGGGAGTCTGCAGCGATCCATTGTGGGAGCGGGCTTGCTCGCGAAGGCGGCAGTACATTCAACATTGATGTTGGCTGACACACCGCTTTCGCGAGCAAGCCCGCTCCCACAATGGATTTGTGGTGTTAGTGGATTATCCAGCTCAACAACCACAACCCCAGCAGCAACCAGATAATCCCCATGATGATCGACGCATTCATGAACGCCCGAATCGCCGACCACAACAGCATCAACCCCAGAATCAGCGCAATGATGCTGATGATCGACGCGTCCATGCCCAGCGCACGGGACAGCCCTTCGACAAAGTTGCTGCCCGCATGGCTCAGCAGATTGAACAAGCCGCTGAGGCTGTCAACGATGAAACGGATAACCGAACCGAGTGCCTGGCCGAGCCATTCGAAAAAACTTTCTACCTGCATGTCGTGAGCGTCCTTGATGAAAGTGGTGGCGTGGTTGCCGGACTTGAGCCTTGGGCTATCGAGCAGGGTGCCGAGTTCCCGTAGGAGATGCCGCAGGCTGCGATCTTTTGATTATGGTGCAAAGATCCGCGTCACACCGAGACGCTTGCCTTCCCCCGTCATCCCCCCGAAGCTATACGCCTTCAGGAGAGCCCGATGAACCTTGTTGAACTGACCGAACGCCTGCACGCCATCCGTGACCGCAATGACTGGCGGCAATTTCACAGCCCGAAGAACCTGGCCATGGCCGCGAGCGTGGAAATGTCCGAGCTGGTGGAGATTTTCCAGTGGCTGACCGAAGACCAGTCGCGCCAGTTGCCGGCGGACAAGCTCGCCCATGCCGGGCAGGAAATCGGCGACATCGTGCTCTATCTACTGCTGCTGTGCAGCGAGTTGGGGTTGGACATGAATGAAGTGGTGCGCAGCAAACTCGCCGACAGCGAACGGAGGTTCAGCTGATGAGCGACCGTCATTTCGATCAACTGGCGACCCGCTTTGCCGAAAAAATCTACGGGGGTGCCAAAGGCGCGATCCGTCTGGCGGTGCTTCAGGCCGACCTGGCCGAGACTCTGCCGGACCGACCTTTGCGTGTACTGGACATCGGCGCCGGCCTGGGCCACATGTCATTGTGGCTGGCCCAGCGTGGTCATGAGGTCACGCTGGCCGAGCCCGCCGAGCCGATGCTCGAAGGCGCCCGTCAGCGCTTTGCCGACGCCGGGCAAACAGCGACGTTCATTCAGGCGCCGTGGCAGGACCTGCTCGGCCAACTCACCGAACCCTACGATCTGGTGCTGTGTCACGCCGTGCTGGAATGGCTGGCCGAACCCCACGCGATTCTGCCGGTGCTGCATCAATTGACCAAGCCAGATGGCTGGTTGTCCCTGGCCTTCTACAACCGCGATGCGTTGATCTATCGCAACCTGCTCAAAGGCCACTTCCGCAAGATGCGCAAGAACGACATGGCCGGCGAAAAGCAAAGCCTGACCCCGCAGCAGCCCCTTGATCCACGGGAACTGGCGGCGCAACTTGAAGGAATGTGGCAGGTCGAAACCCAGAGCGGGGTGCGGGTTTTTCACGACTACATGCCTGTGGAATTCCAGGCCCGTGCCGAACTGGTGGACTTGCTGGAAATGGAACTGGCCCACCGTCGTCACCCAAGCTTTGCCGGGCTTGGGCGCTACTTGCACTGGATCTGTCGGCCGGTCTGATCGGAGCACGAAATGAACAGTCGTTCGGGGTTACTGGTGATCTGTCTCGGGTTGGCGGCCTGTCAGGGCAGCAACCCTTATGTGGCGTCATCCAACCCCTTGCCACCCGCGCCGCCTCAGGCGGCCAACACCTTCGACCATAGCGCCTACCCGGCACCGCCGCGCGACTACGGGCGTTACCGCAGTTGGGCCTGGCTCAACGGGCAGCTGCCGTCGGGCACCGCCTGGGCGGATTCGGCGCAGGTCGCCGAAGCCGTCAGCAATGCGCTCGATCAACGTGGCTTGCGCCCGCTGCACGATAACCGCCCGGCCGACCTGTTTGTCAGCGCCGAACTGCACCTGGAAACCCGTCTGCGCCAGGTTCGGGATGACTATGGTTATTACGGCGGCGGCTATGGCGGTTACAACCGCTACGGCAGCGGTTACGGCATGTACAACACCGTGCCGATCGTGCGGACTTATCAGGAACAGGTCGTGGTGGTGCGGGTTGATTTGTTTGACGCTCAGAACGGTCAACCGGTATGGAGTGCCAGCGCCGAAACCAGCAATCGCGGCAGCGAGAGGGAGCGTGCCGATGCGATACGGGAAGCTGTAGAAAAGGCGATGTCGGCGTATCCTCCTAGTTAGCTTCTGTAGTCAAGAAGCAGTACGCAGGTTCGTGTCTTCAACCGGAGAACTATCATGTTCCGCCGTCTCGCTTTACTGGCTGTGGCCGGGCTGCTCAGTGCCTGCGCCGGCAACCAGGTCAATCATGACTTCGATGCCAGCCGCGACTTCGCCGCCTATCGCAGCTGGAGCTGGAAAGAGCCCGCCCTGCAATATCGGCCCGATGACCCACGCATCAAGAGCGACCTGACTGAACAACGCATCCGCCAATCGGTGAGCGATCAGCTCGATCAACGTGGCCTGCGTCCGGCTGCCGGTGGCCAAAAGGGCGATTTGAACGTGCAGACCTATCTGATCGTCGAACAGCGCCAGCAACAAGTAACCACCAACTACGGCGGCGCGTGGGGTAATCCATGGAACGGCTACTGGGGCGGGCCGATGTACACCGAAACCCGTAACGTCAGTTACAACGTGGCGATCATCCAGATCGACCTGCTCGACGGCAAGGACGGCAAACTGGTATGGCGCGGCAGTGACGAGCAGATACTTAGCCGCACACCGAACCCGTCGGATCGCAGCACTGCCATCCAGGAAACGGTCGGGCGAATTCTCGCCAACTACCCACCCAAATAAACTCAACAACCAAAAAACCTGTGGGAGCGGGCTTGCTCCGGGCGGCGTTCCGACGAATGCGGTGTATCAGTCAGCATCAATGTCGACTGACACTCCCTCTTCGCGAGCAAGCCCGCTCCCACAGTGGTTTTTGTTGTCTGCGCTGGCATGTTGCCAGCAGTTCAGCCAAGTCTTGTCTACACTGCTGTTCACCCATGGAGGTAGCCCTCGGTTGTGCACCGGCAAAGGAGTGTGCGATGTCTCCGCGTTTGCAGTTTCGCAGCCCGTCCCGGCAACGGGGGGCGATCGGTTTGATGGCGGCGCTGACATTGGGCATGGCCCTGATGTTCTTGCTGGTCGTGGTCGACAGCGGTCGTTTGTACCTGGAAAAGCGTGACCTGCAGCGCGTGGCGGACATGGCCGCACTTGAAGCTTCCACCCGAGGGGGGGATTGCGCCGCTGGCAACACAGCCACCGTCTATGCCACCGCCAGCGCAAACCGTAACGGCTTTACCCTTCCTGACCCCAATCGCAATCTGTTGGTCGCTTGCGGCGCCTTGACCCTGGATGCCAATAACCTGCGAGTGTTTGGCGCCGACCCGAGCAAGAGCGAAGCCATTCGGGTGATCGCCAGCCATTGGGTCCAGCAGAGTTTCGCCGGCGGTGTCGGCGCGCTGTTCGGTGGCGCTCCACGCGCAGCGACCATCAACCTGACGGCCAGCGCTGTCGCCGCATTACCGCCACCGCAGGCTTCGCTGACCCTGCGCAGCACGACGTTGAGCGTCGATACCAGCAAATCGGCCACGCTCAACGCGCTGTTCGGTGGTTTGCTCGGAGGCAATCTGAACATCAGCGCGGCGGGCTGGAACGGCCTGGTGAACACCGACATCAGCCTGCTCGGCTACCTCGATCGATTGAAGGTCGACCTTAACCTCAGCGCTGCCGGGTATGACCAGGTATTGGGCAATACGATTGCCGTCAGCCAGTTGATTCAGACCGCCGTCAATGTACTGGACCCCGGCGGCACACTCGGCGCGACCGCAACCATTGCCAGTCTTCAAGCGCTGAAGGTCGCGGCAGGAGCAACCACCGTCGTACTCGGCAATGTGTTGCACGTCGAGGCTGGCAGCACCGTGACGGCGCTGGGGACCAACCTGAAAGTGTTCGACCTGATCGAAGCCTTCGTGCAACTGGCCAACAAGAAAAACGGCCTGGTGGCAACCTTGCCGATCAACCTCGCGGGGCTCGCGCAAATCACTGCTCGGGTGCAGATACTGGAGCCGCCACAGCTCTCGGCCATCGGCAATCCGAAAAACGCCGCGCTCGCGCCGTTGGGACCTAACCGGATCTATGTGAAAACCGCTCAGGTGCGTACATTGCTGTCGATCGACTTGCCCATTCTGAGTGCGATTCAACCTTTGGTCGATGCGGCGGCTGATCTTGCCGGACCGTTGACCAATACCTTGAACGCCTTGCTCAATCTTGATTTGGTCGGTGTCATTAACTCACTGACCTGCGCGCTCGGCGCGGCGTGTGAAACACCCTCGATCGTGCCGCTTTCCAGTACCGTGAGCCTCGATGTCGCACTGGACGTTGCGAGCGCCTCCAGTTACGTCACCGCCTACAGCTGCGTCAGCACTACCAACAAATCCCTGACCACCAATACCAGCACTTCACTGGTGACGCTGAAAATCGGCAAGATCGACCCGAGCACGACTTTTGGCAACAACACCACGCCGCCCGCCGTGGTGGTGCAGCCGTTGAAGGTGATCGATATCGGGGTGAAAACCTGTCGCCGGTTCCTGTTCCTTCCTGTCAGTTGCGACCCGCGGATTCCAGGCGTCGGCGGCGGTATCGATATCATGGCCGACACCAGCGTGGCATCCAGCGCCAACATGCCGCACGTCTATTCCGCACCGCCGGCCACCAGCCTGCCGGAGATCAACCAGACACCGTTCTACTATTCCTATTCCACCAGCAATATCGTCAGCAGCCTTACCGACACGGCGACCAATATCAAAGTCGACATGTACGGCCCGACGGGCAGTCTGGTCGGTGGTCTGGGGGCGATCCTCAGCACTGTCACCACATTGCTGATCAACACGATCAACAGCGTGCTCAGCCCGTTACTCGACACCTTGATCAACACACTGCTGCTCAGCCTGGGAATCGATCTGAACAAGGTCGATGTCGGCGCCAACCTCAGTTGTCACTCAGGACGAGCGACGCTGGTGATCTGATCATCGGCAATAATCGGCAGTTCGATACAAAACCGTGCGCCCTCGACCGAGTTTCTAACGCTCAGTTTTCCGCCCATGTTCTCGACGATGCCGTAACTCACCGACAACCCGAGCCCGGTGCCGACACCCACGGGTTTGGTGGTGAAGAACGGCTCGAAGATCCGCTCCAGCAACCGCGGATCGATACCGCCGCCGTTGTCCTCGACCCACAGCCGCACCGAATACGCATCACGTTCGGCGTACACCGAGATCCACGGTTTGAACTCGCGGTTGGCCTCGCGTTTGCCGAGCAACGCATCCCGAGCGTTGACCATCAAATTGATCAACACCTGTTCGAGCTGATCGACATAACCGCGCACTTGCACTTCAAACCCGGTCTCGTTGACCCGCAGCTCGACCCCTTTGCCGCGCATCCCTTCAGCCAGCAGCGACATTGTGCCTTCGATGGCTTGCGCCGGATTGAACGGATGCTGCTCGATCTCCGAGCGGCGGCCAAACACCCGCATGTGATCCACCACCCGCGCGGCGCGCTGGACCTGTGCATCGATACGGTTGAGCTTGTCGGTCAGGTAATCGATTTGCGCATCGCCGTTGCTCAGACGCTTGAGTACGTTGACGATGGCCATGCGCATCACATTCAACGGCTGATTGATTTCATGGGCCAGCCCTGTGGCCATTTCACCGAGGGTGGCCATTTTTGCACTTTGGGTGAGCTGCTGCTGGGCGCGGCGGACCTCGGTGTTGTCGCGACCCACGGCCTGAATCTCCAGCAAATGGCCGTGCTCATCGAACACCCCGCGATCCGACCACACCCACCAGGCGTGTTCCCGTCCCGGCAGTTGCAGATTGATTTCCGCGGTGCTGACCGGGAATTCCGGGCTGAGTCGGCTGAGCCGCAGGAGAAACGCTTCGCGCTGCTCCTGCGACATCCAGCTGCCCAGATTGACCCCGGGCAGTTGCTCGGGCTGGCACTCCAGGTAAGTCGCCAGCGGGCGGTTGCCGAAGCTCAGGGTCAGGTCCGGGCGGTAGCGGCAGATCATCGCCGGAGAGTCTTCCACCAGGATCCGGTAGCGTTCTTCACTTTGTTTCACCTGTTCGGCGGCCAGGGTTGCTTCGGTGACATCCAGCCACAGGCCGACGGCTTCCACCGGCAAGCCAAGGTCGTCGCGCAGGAGCTTGGCTTCATCGAGTAGCCAGTGGTATTCGCCGCGACTGTCGCGCAGCCGATAGCGGGCGCGCACCGAACCTTCACGCAGCAAATGTCGGGTACGTTCGAAGTACCGATCGCGGTCATCCGGGTGCACCCTTTCAACCAAGGCCCCCGTCGCGCAATCAGCCAGTGTCCAGCCCAGTAGCGGCAGTAGGCTGTCACTGAAAAACGTCGGTTGCAGCGCACCTTCGACATAGCGCTGCACGTAGATCACCGCCGGCGAGCTGGCGATCAGATTGTCCAGTCGGGCATGGGCCGCCGCGGCGTTTTGCTCCTGGTTTTTGATGTCGCTGATGTCGAGCATGAAGCCCACCAACCGCCGGTTTTTACCGATGCCCAGGACCTGGCCTTGCAGGCGATACCAGTTCGGCGTTTGTGCCAAACGCACACACACAGCAGCAGCGGGGTGCCGTCGTCTTGCAAGGCTTGCAGACGACTGCTCAACTCTTCACGGTCGGCGGGGTGCACCCGATCAAGCCACTCGGGCAGCGGCAAACGATCGATCGTAAGGTTCAGGTTGCTGGCTAGCGACGGCGCCAATTGCACCTCGCGACTGTCGCTGAACACCTCCCACCATCCGGTGCCGAGCAGGGCTTGCAGCGACTCCAGCCGTTCCAGTTGCAGATGGTGCCGGTGCTCGCGCAAGCGCTCAAGCAACGGGCCTGCCAGCGCGGCGGTCAGTTGTAACCAGTCGCGATCATTCAGGTCGGGCGCCTGTTGTTGCACCGGATAAAGGCCACACATCAACCAGGCGGCCACACCCTGAGCATCGTGATAGGGCACCGCGAACCCTTCGGCATTGCCAAAGATGCCTTGCAAACGGGGATGTTCAGCGGGCGTCAGGCATTGCGGCGCAGAGCCGTTCAAGCTGTCGAGCCCGGTGCCCAGACGCTGAGCGTTTTGCCACAGGAGGGGCGCATCGATGGCCGTGTAATGCTGGTGAATCTGCCAGCCTTCTTCCTGTTCATCGAGTAACGCCACCGCAATGCAGGGCATATGGAAACACTGGGCCAGGCCTTGCAGTTGTTCCTCCAACACCTCGGGCAGGCGCGTCAGGTTGCACCGGCGCAACTGTTCGCCGATCTGCGCTGCGAGTAATTGGCATTGCTCGCGGCTGCGTGATTGCCGGCGTTCGAGCAACAAGTCGCCGATGTCCAGCAACTGCAACAACCAGGCATCGGCCAATGGCTGGACCCAGCCACGCAAGTGCAGGGGTTGTCCGTTGAGGCTGTAAAAGTCCAGGTCCAGATTCTGGCCCTGCCAGTCGACGGGCGAGCCTTCAACGGCGAGGCCGCTGTGGGGCATGAGGAAATCGAGCAGGTGCGGTGCTTGCGCTGCGGGCGTCTGCTGGGCCAGCACATGCCGCAGCGGGCCGGTCAGGTGAATCACTCGACCTTCGGCATCCAGGTGCATCTGCAAACCGACACTTGGCACGCTCAGGGTGTCTGGCATGTCCACTGGCGGAGGCGGATGGCGATTGAGCAGGCGCCCGAAGAGTTTGTCTGCGGAACTCAAAATTGCAGGCTCGAACTGGCGGAGAGGTTGGCCGGCAGATTGGGCACTTGGCCAATTCCCGGCACGTTCAGAAACGGGATGACCTGCTGCAGTTTGCTGGTGGGGTAGTTGATGCTGACCTTCAATACCCCGCCCACGTAGGTGGCGCTGGCGTCGGTGGCGATATTGAAATTCAGTGCGGCAGGAATCCAGGCCAACTGTCGGCTCAGTTCTGTCGTGGCAACGGTTTTTATCGCGGTGGCGTACCCGGGGGTGCTCGGGTCCAGCGCCACGCTTCGGCGCACCGCTTCGGCGGTCGACTGGGTGAACGATTGCATCAGCAACAGCGGCAAGCTGTACGAGACGATTCCATAGAACACGGCGAAAAAGATGAGAAACACCAACGCGAATTCAATCGCTACAGCGCCTTTTTGCTTACGGGGGAGGCCTGTTTTCATGACTGCGTCTACCCTGATATTCACGACGTGATATCAGCATAGAATCATTCAGCCAAAACGGACGTTTTTTACCGGATGCAGAGCTTTGTATTACTGATCTGGCTGACGCTATGCGCAGCACAGGATGCTCGAGAACGACACATCGCCAATGGCCTGACCCTTGGCGCAGCGGCGTTGGCGCTGGCGTATCTCCTGTGGACGGGCACGACCTGGTTGGGGGCTGAAGCGGTGCAGGGCGGCTGGGCTTTTTTGCTGGCGCTGGCTTTCACCTTGCCCGGTTATGCGCTGAGACGCTTGGGCGCAGGCGATGTGAAATTAATGACTGGCCTGGGTCTGGCGACGGACGGCATGCACCTGCTCGGCGTGTTCATCGGTGCCGGATTGGCCAGTGTGCTGTGGCTGCTGCTGGCGCCAAGAGTCTGGCTTCATATGGGCCAAGGGCTTAGAAATCATCTTCGATACCTGGGGCCTGGAATGTCAAAGAAACAGCCCTTTGCACCCTTCGTATTGGTGGGCCTGTTGCTCACACTCGCCTGGTTTCACTAGTCGCCCGTTCTATGTACAGAGTCGGAAAGTACGTCTACTTTCAACTCAGCATTTGTACTGTCTGTGGCTGTTTGTAGAGGAACGGTCAATTTTGACCTTGCAGGGAGTCGCACGTGAACAAGCTTTCATCGGCAGTAAAAATCCTTGTGGTCGATGCCCAGCCGTTGATTGCCGCAGAGCTCTGCGAGCTTCTTGACGGCCGCGGTTACCGTTGCGTTTCTTGCGAGACTGGCCATCAGGCCGTCGAGCGTTTCAATGAAGACGAAGCGATCAGCCTGGTGCTTTGCGATTTGCACATGCCCGGTCTGGACGGGATTCAACTGGTTCAGGAGCTGCAACGGTTATCCGGCAAGCACCGAGTGTTTGAAGCCATCATGCTCACTGGACGTGCGGACAAGCAGGATGTGATCAAGGCGTTGCGGGCCGGGTTTGCCGATTACTACCAGAAGCCGATTAATCCGGGTGAGTTGCTCGAAGGGATTGCGCGTCAGGCAGTGGTTTTGCAGGAGCGGCAGAAGAGTCTGCAGCTGGGGCATCTGGATCAGAAGCTGCAGTACCTTGCCGAGTCGATCGATGATCTGTATCAGGATCTGGATAAGGTTCGGCGGGGGCCGCGGTTATCGGTTTCCACTGATGAGGCTGTCATCGCTGTGGATCGGCTTGAGATTCCGGCGATTTTCAATCACCTGTCGCCTAGGCAGTTGGAGGTGGCGCGGTTGGTGGGGAAGGGGCAGACGAATTATCAGATTGCCTGTGAGCTGGGGATTACCGAGAACACGGTGAAGCTTTATGTGTCGCAGGTTTTGCGGTTGACCCGTATGCATAACCGGACGCAGCTGGCGCTGGCGTTGTTACCCAGTCATGGATTGCGTCAGGGGGTGACGGCGCATTAGGTTTTTGTCTTTTTTTACCAAGTGCCCGCACCATGCTCGCGCAACGGCCTGACAACAGCCGATTCAAACCGGCAATTATTGCTTTCATCACGATCCCTCTAATGACCAAAGGCACGGGACAGGGCGGTGAAGCCCGGGCCGGCCAGTACGATCAATAACGCCGGGAAGAGAAACAGCATCATCACGATGGACATTTTGGCGGACAGCTTGGAGATGTATTCCTGCAGGCGCGTCAGGCGCCGGTCATCGAGCAATTGCTTGAGGGTCAGCAGGGATTTCATCGCGCCGCCCCCCTGATGGATCAACTGCTCAAGGATGACGCAGGTGTCGGTGAACTCGTCGACGGCCAGCAATAGGGTGGTTTTGTGCAGTTCTTCGCCCAGTTCCAGGCCGGAATCGACCCGGGCCAATACCAGGCGCAATTCATGGGTCAGGGCCGGCAATAATTGTTTGCCTTCATTGCTCAACACTCGCAGCGACTGCTCCACCGCCATGCCCGATTCGAACAGGATGCGCAGCAGCGGAATGAAGGTGGAAATCTCGAACGCCAGTTGTTTTTGCCGACGCTGCGCGGCAGCGGCCAGCAACCGTTTGGGCAATAGATAGCCGAGGCAGGTGGCGAACGCCGGGGCCATCCAGTGATTGTTTGTGTGAGGGAAGAACACGGCCTGGATCAGCAAGGTCAGGGCCAGCGCCAGCACCGGAGCGCCTACCTGGAACGCCGCGAACAGTGAACGTCGCCGGGCACTGCGCCAGCCGAGACGGTTAAGCAATGCCTGGGTTTCGTTATCCAGGTTGACCGAGCGCTGACCGATCCGGCTACTGCCCAGCAGCTCAAGCCACTGATTTACCCGGTTGTCGCTCGCCAGTTTGCCGTCGAGCCGTTGCGCCACCTGGCGAACCCGCCGACGGTGTTCCAGCAAACCGCTGAGCAGCAATAATGTTGCCCCCAGAAACAGCAATGCGCAGATCAGCAAGGGCACTTTCATACGCTGCGCAACATATGCCAGAGCGCCAGGCTGCCGACCACCTGCAAGCCGAACGCGGACGCGAGCATGATTTGCCCCGAGCCGTCGTGCCACATGGCAAGCAAGTAATGAGGGTTGGTCGCGAGGAAATAGCCGGCCAGGCCAATCGGCAAACAACCCAGGACCCACGCGGTCACCCGGGTTTCACCGGTCATGGCCCTGAGCTGGCGCGCCGCCTGCTCGCGCTCGCGGATCATCTTGATCAGGTTTTCCAGCAGCTCGCTGGCGTTGCCGCCATAGCGGTGATTGACCTTCAACCCGAGCGCGAACAGGCGAAGTTCGTCTTTCTCATACAACTCGGCAAAGTCCGCCGCGGCATCCGGCAGGCTGACCCCCAACACCACGTTGCGCTGAATCCGCCCCATGGCGTTTTTCAGCGGGTCTTCAGCGGTGTCGATGGCGCCCAGCACCGCATCGGCCAGGGTGCGCCCGGACTTCAGACTGCGCACGGTGTGATCGAGCATTTGTGGCAGTTGTTCGATCATGCGCTGGAGTCGGCGCTGATAACGCCAATTGACATACAGACGCAGAATCAGCGGCGGCAGCAGTAACAGAACCAGCAAGCCGAACCAGCCACCGGTAGCAAATCCGAGCGAGATGCCAAAGCCCCAGAGCAGCAGCCACCCCCTCAGACGCTTGGAGGGACGCCCAAGGCCGGCCCGCAGAAAGGCCCGATCCAGACCGACCCAGGAGGTTTTCGTTGGCGCCGGCTGCAGTTGCCCCTCGGTCAGGCGTCCCAGTACCCGCTCGGCGCCGGTCTGGCGCAAACCGCGATAAAACAGGCGGATCGACAGTCCGAGCAAGACCAGGGAAACGAGGATGAGCAGCACCGGTTTGAGCATGCCGTGGCCTTCAGTACGCAGAGGGAGAGAGCGCCAACTCACGGCGCAGTTTGTCGCCAGCGGGGTTGGCCGCCTCACGCATGAATCCGAACCCGCTGCGCCGGTCGAACCGGAACAACGTGTTGGTGACATACACGTCCTCACGCAAGCCAACCACCTCCACCACTTCACTGACGCAGCGGCGGCCGTCGGGCAGGCGCGTGAGCTGGATCACGACGTCCAGTGCGGCGCAGATCATTTGCCGCAAGGTCCGTTCGGCGATGGTACGGCCCGTCAGGCCCACCAAGGTCTCCAGGCGCAACAGCGCATCCTGGGCGTTGTTGGCGTGCACGGTACTCATGGAACCGTCGTGGCCGGTGTTCATGGCGGTGAGTACGTCCAGCACTTCGACGCCACGAATCTCGCCGAGGATGATTCGGTCCGGGCGCATCCGCAAGGCGTTGCGAATCAGGTCACTGGCCTTCACTTCGCCGTGGCCTTCGGCATTCGGCGGTCGGGTTTCCAGGCGCACCACGTGAGGGTGGCCCAGTTGCAGTTCGGCGACGTCTTCGATGGTGACGAGTCGCTCATGAGGGTTGATCAACTGGCTGAGAATGTTCAGCAGCGTGGTTTTGCCGGTGCCGGTGCCGCCGCTGATCAGGATGTTGCAGCGCTTGCCCACGGCCTCCTGAATAAAGTCGAAGATCGGCTGATCGATGGTTTGCATCGCCATCAAGTCCGAGCTTTTGAACATGTCCTTGCGAAATTTACGTATCGACAGGCAGGGGCCATCGAGCGCAATCGGTGGAATAATCGCGTTGACCCGGCTACCGTCGGGCAGTCGTGCGTCGACCATTGGCGACGACTCGTCGAGCCGTCGGCCGAGGGGCGCGAGGATCCGTTGCATAACCCGTTCGACGTGATGCGCATCGATGAAGCGCAGGTCGCTTAGATGCAGTATGCCGTCGCGTTCAATGAACACCCGGTGCGGGCCGTTGACCAGAATCTCCGTCACCGCCGGGTCCCGCAGCAGCACTTCCAAGGGGCCGAAACCGGTGAGTTCGTCGACGATTTCTTCGGCCAGACGCTCCATTTCATAGCGGGAAATTGCCAGGTGCAGCCGGGCGATGTACTCGCCAACCTTGTCGATGACGAACTGTGAGAGCACCTGCCGCGAACCCTCCAGCAGGTTTTTGCCGGACTCCTCGATGGCGTCGATGATGTAGCGGTGCAGCACCAGTTTCAGACCTTCATGGTCAGTGTTGCCAGTGGTGGTGCGTACAGGGGCACCGAAGAGTTTTTCACCGCTCATTGCGCACCCCTCAACCGGTTGAACCAGCCAGACTTGGGCTTGGCCAGGCCCTCGGAACGCTTGGCCAACTGATCGCCGAGGGCGCGCAGGCTTTGAGTCAGGCCTTCGCGGGGGGCCAGTTCAAACAGCGTCACACCTTGGTTCTTGGCGTTGAGCCGCACTTCCGGACTGTAGACGAGGGTCGCGATGATCTCCATGCCGAAGCTTTTGCTCAGGGTCTCGGAGTCCGGAGCGACATTGCGCAGGTAGCGATCCACCAGCAGTCTGGCGTGATCGAGCTTCATGCTTTTTTCACGCCACAGGTTGAGTACCGCCAGGTTGCGGCGGCAGTCGAGGACGTTCTGATCGGTGTACCACAGCAACTTGTCGCAATGGGTGACGAAGGTGCGTAGCGCTTCGCTGTCCGGCTGGCCAGTCAGGTTCACCACAATGTGCTGGAAGTGTTGGCGCAGGGCGCTGAGCAGCATGTACAACTCGGCGGTGCTGGTGTGTTCCAGCGCCATATCGTGGCTGGCGTAGGCGAGGATCCGCAACCCGGCGGCGCAGGTGGTGAACGCGCTGTCGATCAGCGTCGCGTCGAGGCGCCGCAAGTGCCTGAGTGCATCGCCGAAGTGGAACGAACTCTCCAGCCCGAGCAAGGCCAGGCTGTCACCGCGTGGCAGGCCCAGATCCAGCAACAACGTTTGCTGCCCGCTCTTTTGCACCACTTGCGCCAGGTGCGTGGCGAGCAGCGCACCGTCGGCGTTGATCTGCACACCGTAGAGCACCGTCAGGCTGCCCAGTTGGGTATTCGGGGCCACGGGCGGCAAGCGTTTGCCCAGCCGTCGCACCAACCCCGCGACTTCACTGGAGCGCGAACCATAGGCCACGAAATCCCGTGCACCGGCGCGCATGGCATTGAGCACGAGTTGGTTGTCCATGCCATCGCCCAGCGCGACGATCGCCAGCATCGGTTTGGCTTCCAGGGCACCTTCGATCAGTGCGCTTTGGGCCACCACGTGTTCGCGGTCCAGGCCGATGAACACCAGGCTGGCGAAGGTCACGTCCACCAGCGCCAGCAATTCGTCGAGGCTGCCACTGCCGGCGCTGACCACTTGGCCCAACGGGGCGAGGGCACCTTGCAGCCACTCAAGGTCGGTGCTGTTGCGCGTGATCGCGAGGAAGGTCTGGCTCAGGTTCTGGCTCTGGCTCATTGCGATAATCCGCCGCGTTTATCGAAGTTGCAGTTTTCGAGGAAGTTCAGGTGATACCAGTTCGGGTCGTCGTTGCGCTTGAAACAAGGGCATGCAACGACTGGGCATTTAGATTCGTCCTTGCTCGATTCAGGGGGTTTGTTGGGTGATTTCGTTGCCGCGGATGACTTCCACGCTCGGCTTGCGCGGTGCTGTGTCGCCGTGGGTGATGACAGGTTTGGGTGGGGGCGTCATGGCCAGTTGGCTGAACTGGATCAAGTCGCGGTTGGTACTGGCAAGGTTGGCCGCTGAATAGCTTTCGCCGGCCCAGTAACGAGCCAGACGTTTTTCATCGGCGCTGCGTACGGCCAGGCGCAACACGCCGGCCTGGGCCGCGAGCATCAACCGACTCAGTAGTTGTTCGGGGACGGCAAGCAAGACGCTGTGGGCGCTGGTGCGCGTTTGTTCCTGCCTGAGTTTTTCTTCGTTACTGCGGGCCGGGCTTGCAGGTTGACCGTCGTTGGTCAACCCCATCTGTTCGCCCACCCCGAGCACCCGCAAGGCCGGCACCACCAGTTGCGCCGACGACTGAAGGTTGTTGTTGTCCATGCGCAGAAACAGCAGCACATCGACGTAGTCCCCCGGTGTCAGTTGCCCGCCGGCATTGATCACTTCATCCACCGCGACGGCGAGGGCGCGTTCATCGGGACGAATCATCCGCGCCAGTCTGCCGCCGGCTTCGAAACTTTCATCATTGAGCCAGGTGCCGGCACTGAGGGCGCGCCAGGGTGTTCGGCCAATGGCTTGATCGAGGCGACTCAGGCTGCCGGCCGGGGCGGTACGGAGTTTTTCCAGGGTCACGTCGGCGGCGCTGATCGGTACGAACGGTGGCACATCATGCAGCAGCACCACTACCGGTTGGCGGGTGGGGTCGTCCACGGGGGCAGGTGTCTGGGCGATGGGGGCCGGCGTAACATTCCCGGCTTGCACGGCCGCCTCGGGAACGGGTTGGCGGCTCAGCGTGAGGCCCCAGTAACCGGCAATAATGGCGCCCACCAGAAACAAGCCAGCCAAGCCTAGAGTGACACGACTGTTCATGACGGCTCTCCCTTTCCTGCTGCTTGAGACCTCGTCGCACCCAACGAGAAAACTTCGCAATCAGGCAGCTATGAACATGGAACTATTTCGCTATTTGACGGTAGCTCAGCTAGAGCAAAAAGCCATTACGGGACTGAAAATAACTAACAAAAGTAAGTAGCTAGGGCGAAAACGTGACTTTTTTGGCGTCAACGACGCGATTAATACTTTAGTGATAATTCGTTCTTACAGTTGTGGGTACGGGGAATGCCGACAATGCTGATGCTGGCATAGGGGAATCATGTTGCGACCGTGCAACACCCGTCGTCTTTCAGGAGAGCTGCCATGTCCTTTTCCAAGATTGCTCAGAAGATCAAATCCGAAATCGCTTTTTACAAGGGCCTGGCTAAAGATACCGAGGGGGCTTCGGGTATTGAGTACGCCATTATTGCGGGCATGGTGGCAGTCGCTCTAGCGGCGTTTGTGACGCCGATCTCCACCGCTGTCACCACCATGTTTACCACTATCCAAAACGCGCTTTGACCTGCCTGCTGTCAAGGGTCAGCGACTTGCCAATCCCGCAAAGGGCTTCTAACGTCAGCGCTTAGTCCATTGCAGGTGTTGCCTATGAACGCTTCCTCATTTCCACGCCAACAGCTACTTCTGGTCGATGATGAGGAGGATGCGTTACTGGAGTTGGCGGAGTTGCTGGAGGGCGAGGGCTTCAATTGCTTTACCGCCACCTCGGTCAAGCTCGCGCTGAATCATCTGACGCGCCACCCTGATATTGCGTTGGTGATTACTGATCTGCGGATGCCGGAGGAAAGCGGCATGTCGTTGATCAAGCGATTGCGCGAGCATACGTCCCGCCAGCATTTGCCGGTGATTGTGACGTCGGGGCATGCGGACATGGAGGATGTCAGCGACATGTTGCGGTTGCAGGTGCTCGACCTGTTTCGCAAGCCGATTTATCACGTGCGGTTGTTGGAGACTTTGAATAATTTGTTCCCGCAGCCTCGCCTGGATTTAGTGAGTCAGTGATTGATCGTTCCCACGCTCTGAACTGACCCCCAAGAGTCGAACACAGAGCGTAGGAGCGTCCGGGTCAGGCAACCGGCCGCCAATGCCCCGCCATATGCTCAAGATCCCCCGCACCGACCAACAGCAAATCCCCGCTCGACCCTGCCGCACTGGCCAGCAATGTCACCTCACTGGGCAATCGCACCGGTTTGCGAAATTGCACCGCAATCTCGACATTCGCCGCCGGCAGATGATCGGCAAGCGCCGCCAGGGTTCGCGCCTTGATCCACAAGCCATGGGCGATGGCCCTCGGGAAACCGAAGAGTTTGGCGCTGATGGCACTCAGGTGAATCGGGTTGTAGTCACCGGACACCTTGGCGTACTGCCGCCCAATGTCCGACGGCGCTTTCCAGCGGGCCACTTGCGACATTTCCAGTGTTGATGCCAACACTTCATCGACGGGCTCGCCTGCGAGTTTGACCCCGCGACACAACATCTGGCTTTCAGCTTCCCATAACGCCCCCAGCTGATCGTTGAGTGTCGTCACCAGGTCGAACGTCGCGCCTTTTTCATGGGGCTGGAGGTTTTGCACCTGAACGCTGACCCGCACACGATTCACGCCGCCCATTGGGCGAAAGATGCGAATGCGGTTGCTCAGGTGAATCAACCCCAGCAGCGGGAACGGAAACTCCTTGGCCGTCAGCAATTGCATCTGCAAGGCGAACGCGAGGATGTGTGGGTAGGTGGGCGGCAACAAACCGTTCTCGGCAAAACCGCAGACTTTGCGATAGTCCGCCAGGTGCTCCGGGTCGACATTGATCCAGCAGCGCAAACCCGAGTCGGGCAGGGTGGTGCCGGTGATTTTGCGCCGCGTCGCAGCCCGCACATACAGTCCCGACAGGCTTGGTTCGCGGTTGAGTGTGTGCCAATCGATGATCATGCCTAAGCCCCCAAAACACTTTGTCCGCACACTCGCAGCGCTTGCCCGGTGAACGCGCCGGTGCCCGGTTGAGCCAGCCACGCCACCGCTTCGGCGACGTCTTGCGGCAGGCCGCCCTGGCCCAGCGAACTCATGCGCCGCCCGGCCTCACGCACGCCGAACGGAAGATGCGCGGTCATCTGGGTTTCGATGAACCCGGGTGCTACTGCATTGATGCTGATGCCGCGTTCATTGAGCGTCGGCGCCCAGGCCTGGGCCAGACCGATCAGCCCGGCCTTGCTCGCGGCGTAATTGGTTTGCCCGCGATTGCCGGCGATGCCGCTGATGGACGCCAGCAGGATCACCCGGCCGTTGTCGTGCAGGGAGCCGCTGTCGAGCAATGCCTTGGTCAGCACTTGCGGCGCATTGAGGTTGACCGCCAGCACCGCGTCCCAGAATTCCGGGGTCATGTTGGCCAGGGTTTTATCCCGGGTGATGCCGGCGTTGTGGACCACGATGTCGATGCCGTCGGGCAGATGCTCGACCAACTGCGCGGCGGCATCGTCGGCGCAAATGTCCAGGGTGATGCTGCGCCCGCCGAGGCGTGCGGCGAGGGCTTCGAGGTCAGTCTTGGCCGGTGCTACGTCGAGCAGGATCACGTCCGCCCCGTCGCGGGCCAGGGTTTCGGCGATGGAGGCGCCGATGCCGCGTGCCGCGCCAGTGACCAACGCCTTGCGGCCGGCCAATGGGCGAGTCCAGTCCGTCACCTGCGCGTCGCAGGCATTCAAGCGAATCACTTGCCCGGAAACGAACGCACTTTTGGGCGAGAGAAAAAACCTCAGTGGGCCTTCCAGTTGATCCTCTGCACCTGCGCCGACATAAATCAGCTGCAAGGTGCCGCCGCTGCGCAGCTCCTTGGCCAGCGAACGGCTGAAGCCTTCCAGCGCTCGCTGGGCACTGGCGGCGAACGGATCGCTCAAAGTCTCCGGCGCGCGCCCCAGAATCACCAGATGCGCGCTGTGATCGAGGTTTTTTATCAGCGGCTGGAAGAACTCGCGCAGCTGTTTGAGTTGATCAGTCTGCACCAGGTCGCTGGCGTCGAACACCACGGCTTTGAGTTTGGGGCCGTGGCCGGGAATCCACGCGGTGGCCAGCGAAGGCTCGGTGCCGTAGCTGTAAATCGCGTCGGTGAGGCGGTTGGCAAAGGTGCTGATTTTCTCCGTCAACGGGCCACCGCCTATCAACAGCGCCCCCTCGACAGGCCGCAGCCGGCCGGCTTGCCAGCGCTCCAACCGAACCGGCGATGGCAGACCCAGAGCCCCGACCACACGATGGCCGATGGACGAATTGGCGAAGTCGATATAACGGTCAGACATGGACGCGCTCCAGCAGCTGGGGTTCAAAGTGTGGACCATGAATGGCAATCAGTCGTTCGATCCACGAGATAAGGCCTACGCTTGGCTATTGTAGGAGTTGAGCTTGCTAGCGATGGACAGTGTGTCAGTTGACATCAATGTAGCTGACCCACCGCCATCGCGAGCGAGCTCAGCGCCTACAGGGGGGGTGGTTCTCAATTTGGATATATCAGGAGCTTTTCATGACTCAACTGCGCCGCGTTGCAATTATTGGTGGTAACCGTATCCCCTTTGCCCGGTCCAACGGGCCGTACGCCACTGCCAGTAACCAGGCGATGTTCACCGCAGCGCTGGAAGGCCTGATCGAGCGCTATAACCTTCACGGTGTGCGCATGGGCGAAGTGGCAGCGGGTGCGCTGGTCAAGTATTTGCGCGATTACGGCCTGACCCGCGAATGCGTGCTGGGCTCGCGGTTGTCGCCGATGACGCCGGCCTACGACATCCAGCAAGCCTGCGGCACGGGGCTGGAGGCGACATTGTTGGTGGCGAACAAAATCGCCCTGGGTCAGATCGAATGTGGCATTGCCGGTGGCGTCGACACCGCCTCGGACGTGCCGATCGGTGTTAACGAAGGCCTGCGCAAGATCCTCCTGCAAGCCAACCGGGCCCGAAGCACCGCCGACAAACTGAAAACCTTCCTGCAACTGCGTCCCCGCCATTTGGTGCCCTACTTTCCAAGTATCGGCGAGCCGCGCACCGGCCGGTCGATGGGCGAACACTGTGAACTGATGGCCCAGACCTGGAACATCCCGCGTGACGAACAGGATCGGCTGACCCAGGAAAGTCATCAGAAACTGGCCGCGTCCTACGCCGAAGGCTGGCACAACGATTTGATGACCCCGTTCCTCGGCCTGACCCGGGACAACAACCTGCGCCCGGACCTGACCCTGGAAAAACTGGCCTCACTGAAACCGGCCTTCGAGAAAAGCGCCAAAGGCACCCTGACCGCGGGCAATTCCACGCCACTCACCGATGGTGCGTCGGTGGTGCTGCTGGGCAGTGAAGAATGGGCCAAGGAGCGCGGCTTGCCGATCCTCGCCTATTGGCGTGACGGCGAGACGGCGGCGGTGGATTTCGTCAACGGCGCGGAAGGATTGTTGATGGCGCCGGTGTATGCGGTGCCGCGCTTGCTGGCGCGCAACGGCCTGACCTTGCAGGACTTCGATTACTACGAAATCCACGAAGCCTTCGCCGCGCAGGTGCTCTGCACGCTGAAGGCCTGGGAGGATCCGGAGTATTGCAAAACCCGCCTCGGTCTCGATGCGCCACTGGGCTCGATCGACCGCAGCCGCCTCAACGTCAAAGGCAGTTCATTGGCGGTGGGGCATCCGTTTGCCGCGACTGGCGCACGCATCGTCGCGAGCCTGGCGAAGTTACTGGATGCGGCGGGCAAGGGCCGAGGGTTGATCTCGATCTGCGCCGCCGGTGGCCAGGGTGTGACAGCGATTATCGAGCGCTGAGGGTTGGGGCGCTTTGCTGTTGGGCCAACTGCCGATTGCGGTTGGCGTAACCCTCGGCCATCACTGAGCAGACGATCAGCTGCAACGGGTGGTAGATCATGATCGGCAGCAGGATCAGCCCAAGGCCTGGGTTGGCGCCGAAGATCAGCGCTGCCATCGGCGCACCGGCGGCCAGGGATTTCTTGCTGGCGCAAAAGACCGCGGCGATTTCATCGGCCGGGCTGAATTTCAACGCGCGAGCGGTGCGGGTGGTCATCCACAGGATGATCGCCAGCAGGATCGCACTGCCGATCAGCGCCGTGAGGATCACGCTGTTGCCCTGCTTTTGCCACATCCCCGAGACCATCGAATTGCAGAACGCCGCGTAGACCAGCAACAGAATCACCAGTTTGTCGGCGATATTGGTGTAGCGCTTGTGGCGGGCGAAGAACGTGCCCAGCAATGGCCGAACCAATTGGCCGAGCACCAGTGGCAACAGCAACATGGCGCAAAGGTCGAGCAGGGTTGAGCCCAGATCGATGCCGCCCGCGCCGCTGCCGACCACAAAACTCACCAGCAACGGCGTCAGGAAAATCCCCAGCACGCTGGACAGGCTCGCGTTGAGAATCGCCGCCGGTACGTTGCCGCCCGCGCTGCCGGTCAGGGCCACGGACGAGGAGATGGTCGAGGGCAGGGCACAGAGGTACAGGAAACCCAGCATCAGCAGCGACGGAATGTGCGAACCCAACAGCGTGTCGCTGAGCAGCCAGATCAGCGGAAACACCGCGAAGGTGAAACCCTGAACCATCACGTGCAGCTTCCAGTTTTTCAGACCGTGAGTGATCTGCTCGCTGGACAGGTTGACTCCGTGCAGGAAGAACACCAGGAACACGCCGATGTTGATCACGTATTCAGCGTGCATTCCGCCGCCGGTGGCACCAAAGGTCGGGAAGAAATACGCCAGCAGTGTGGCGATCAACATGCCGCACAAGAACCAGTCGGTGACCACGCGTTTGAGGTGTTTGAAGGCATGCATAACAGGCACCGAATACATTTGTAAGAATTGGTGACTTAGCCTAACGTCGGCTCTATCAGCCGTCTTGCGACATAAGGCCAATCAATGCCGACTAACGGACAACTTTCCCTCGAGCGGACGATTCCGACGCTGACGGCGCTGCCGCGTCCGCTGTATGCCCGTGCGGAAAGTCTCAACGCCGGTTCATGGACGCCGCCGCATCGGCACGATTGGGTGCAGTTTTCCTACGCGATCAGCGGCGTTCTCGGCGTGCACACCGCCGAAGGCAGTTTCTTTGCGCCGCCGCAGTGGGGCATCTGGATTCCGGCGGATCTCGAACACCAGGTGGTGACGTCGATGCGCGCGGAGATGCGCAGCCTCTATGTGCGCCGCGAGGAGTGTGAATGGGCGGACGGGCGTTGCCGGGTGCTCGAAGTGACGCCGTTGGCCCGGGAGCTGATCAAGAGCTTTTGTTTGCTGCCGGTTGAATATCCACAGGGCGACAGCCAGGAAGCGCGGCTGGTGAGTGTGCTGCTGGATCAGTTGGCGCATCTGCCGGAGGTCGGCTTCTCGCTACCGTTACCGCGCCATGAGCGGTTGCTGGGGCTGTGCAACGAGCTGATCGAAAGCCCTGAGCGCAATGTGACGTTGCAGACGTGGGCCGAGCGGTTGGGGACGTCGGAGAAGACCTTGATGCGGTTGTTCCAGCGGGAAACCGGGTTGAGCTTTCGAGGGTGGCGCCAGCGGATGCGGTTGCTGTCGTCGTTGAGTTTGCTGGAGGAGGGGGACAGCGTGACGAATGCCGCGCTGTCTTGCGGGTATGACTCGACGTCGGCGTTTATTGCGGCGTTCAAAGGCCTGTTCGGGTTTACCCCCGGTGAACTGTTCAAGCAGTAACGGCCCCATCGCGGGCAAGCCTTGCTCCTACAGGTGTTATGTCGTGCCCAATTTCGGTACTGACGCGAACTTGTAGGAGCAAGGCTTGCCCGCGATTGGCCGCGCAGCGGCCACCGGAGTTCTGAATCAGGTTCTGAAGCGCCGAACCAACCCATCCAGCTCATTCGACAACCCGGCCAGACTCTGCGAATCCAGCCGCGCCGAGTTCGCCAGTTCCGCCACCAACTGCGCATCACCATGAATCTGGCTGATGTGCCGATTGATGTCTTCAGCCACCTGATGCTGTTCTTCCGCCGCAGTAGCGATCTGGGTGTTCATGTCGCGGATCACGTCGACCGACTCACGAATCAGCCCGAAACTGCTGCGTGCTTCACCGATCCGCGTCACCGATTGCTGGGACACTTCCAGGCTCGCATGCATTTGCTGAGTCACCTGACTGGTACGTTTGGCGAGGTTGCCCAGCAAACCGTCGATTTCCGCCGTGGAGTCCGCCGTGCGTTTGGCCAGCGCCCGAACTTCATCGGCCACCACCGCAAACCCACGACCCTGTTCACCGGCCCGCGCCGCTTCAATGGCCGCGTTCAGCGCCAGCAGGTTGGTCTGTTCGGCAATCGAGCGAATGGTCCCCAGGATTGACTGAATGTCGTTGCTGTCGCGCTCAAGCTGTTGCATCGACTGGGCCGACTGTTCGATTTCCTGGCTCAAGCGATCAACGCTGGTCACGGCCGCATCAATCTGCTGCTGACCTTCACGCGCCTGACGCTGGCCGCTGTCGGCCGATTCCGCCGCCTGGCTGCAAGAACGCGCGACTTCGTTGGCGGTGGCGACCATTTCGTGGAACGCCGTGGACACCATGTCCACCGCTTCACGCTGACGCCCGGCCGCTTCGGCCATGTCGCTGGAGACCTGGGTCGAACTCTTGGAGGTGGCGAGGATCTTGGTCGCAGCGCCGCCAATGCTCTGGATCAGGTTGCGAATCGCCGCCAAAAACTGGTTGAACCAGTTGGCCAGTTGCGCGGTTTCGTCGCTGCCACGGATTTGCAGGTTCTTGGTCAGGTCGCCTTCACCTTGGGCGATGCCTTCCAGACCGCTGGCCACGCTGCGGATCGGCCGCACGATGAGGCTGGCGAAACTGGCGCCGACGATGGCGAAGAACACGGCCAGCACGGCGGCGATGATCGCGATCAACCAGGTCAGTTGGGTGGCCGAACTCATCACGTCGGTCTGCTTGATCAGGCCGATAAAGGTCCAGCCCAGCTGCTCCGACGGCCAGACGTTGGCCATGTAGCGTTCGCCGTTCAGCTCGACTTCCACCAGCCCTTTGCCGGCCTTGGCCAGTTGCGCGTAGCCCTCGCCGAGGCTGCTCAGCGCTTTAAAGTTGTGTTCCGGTTGCTTCGGATCGACCAGCACGGTGCCGGTGTTTTCCAGCAGCATCAGGTAGCCGGTTTCACCGAGCTTGATCTGCTTGACGATTTCAGTGAGCTGCTTGAGCGTCACGTCGATGCTGACCACGCCGCCATTGGTACCCAACTTGTTGTCGATGGTGCGCACGGTACTGACATACGTCGCGTCGTCCTGGGCCCAGTAATAGGCCTCAGTGCGCAACGGTTTGCCCGGTTTGGCCTGGGCCGCCTTGTACCAGGGGCGCTGGCGCGGGTCGTAATTGCTCAGCTTCGCATCGTCCGGCCAGGACACATAACCGCCCGCCGCAGTGCCGAGAATGGCGTAGGCGTAGGACGGGTGACTGTTACCCAGGTCCTGAAGGAGGCCGAAGACCTTTTTGTCCATCTCACCTTGAGGAATGCTCTCGGCGTTGGCGCTCATGTACGTCTTGAGGCTGTCGTCGGAGTTCTTGATCAGCGGTTGGGTCGCCAGGTAATCCACGTTCTGGCTGATGCCGTCAAAGAACAGTTGCATGGCGTTGCTGACCTGACGAATTTCGCGGCCACTGCCATCAACGAAACTGTCCTTGGCATCACTGCGCAAGTTCAGCACAACCAGGGTAGCGACCAGCACCACCGGCAAGCAGGCGATGATTGCAAACGCCCAGGTCAACTTCTGTTTGATGTTCATCCGCGCTCCAGATTTTTCTTGTAGGCCCACGCAGTGCAGATGACTCGCGGATTATTGGCAGCCGTAAACGTTCTTGATCGACCCGGTTCCGTGAGTGCGCCATCGTTGTTGTCGTCGAAACGATTGTCGGACAAATCACTTTGTCTCTGATGACTTCGGCTGGCCGAGGCAGAAATTGAGGCCTGTGAAGAAAAATCCTACGAAGGGTATGAATCGAGATGTCAGCTTCTGTCGCAAATACCCGCTCAGCCCTTCAGCAACAAGTGACGCAGGGTCAGCTATGATCTGTGGCGGCCGATGACGACCGGCGGTTGTTGACCGATTAATCCGGCACATTGTGTGCTTGTTGACGGTTACTGGAAGGTTCATAGGTCGGCAACCCCTCCCCCGAATGAGTGGATTGCCGTATAACGAATGACTTTCGCGTGTTTGGTAATAAAGGACCCCCAATAAAAGCTGATGAAGACTCCAAAACGCATTGAACCCCTGATCGAGGACGGTCTGGTCGACGAGGTGCTGCGCCCACTCATGAGTGGTAAAGAAGCAGCTGTTTATGTGGTGCGCTGCGGCAACGAGTTACGTTGCGCGAAGGTCTACAAGGAGGCGAATAAACGCAGTTTCCGTCAGGCGGCCGAGTATCAGGAAGGCCGCAAGGTACGCAACAGCCGTCAGGCTCGAGCGATGGCCAAGGGCTCCAAGTTCGGCAAGAAAGAAACCGAAGATGCCTGGCAGAATGCCGAAGTGGCGGCGTTGTTCCGTCTGGCCGGTGCTGGCGTCCGGGTTCCTCAGCCGTACGACTTCCTTGAAGGCGTGCTGCTGATGGAACTGGTGGCCGACGAGTACGGTGATGCCGCGCCGCGTCTGAACGACGTGGTGCTGGAACCGGATCAGGCACGCGAGTATCACGCGTTCCTGATTTCGCAGATCGTGCTGATGTTGTGTACCGGTCTGGTGCACGGAGACCTGTCGGAGTTCAACGTACTGTTGACCCCGACCGGCCCGGTGATCATCGACCTGCCGCAAGCGGTCGACGCGGCTGGCAACAACCACGCGTTCAGCATGCTGGAGCGGGATGTGGGCAACATGGCGTCCTACTTCGGGCGGTTTGCGCCGGAGTTGAAAAAGACCAAGTACGCCAAGGAAATGTGGGCCCTGTTCGAAGCCGGCACCTTGCACCCGGCCAGCCTCTTGACCGGCGAGTTCGATGAGCCGGAAGAGTTGGCCGATGTGGGCGGGATCATGCGCGAGATCGAGGCGGCACGCCTTGATGAAGAGCGCAAGCAAGCGATCCGCGCTGCTGACGATGCACCACCGAGCAAAGCCGAAGAACCGCCTCCGCCCTGGATGCAGTGATCGGCTAACGAAAAACCCGGCTTCGGCCGGGTTTTTTGTAGATGCCTGCCACTCATCCCCAAACGCTGAAGAACCAATGTGGGAGCGGGCTTGCTCGCGAATGCGGTAGATCAGTCGACATTGATGTTGGAGACACACCGCA
>NZ_JAHBDP010000077.1:0-67869 GCF_019956495.1 Pseudomonas sp. BF-B-26
CCGGCAAGCCGTGCTCCTACAGGGGAGGGGGCGGTCAAAAAAGGAGTGTGCCGTGCTTGCAACAGCACTGGTGTTGGTAGCGGCGCTGTTGCATGCAGCGTGGAATACCCTGATCAAATTCAGTGCGGAACGGCTGCTGGTGGTGGCCTGCATGGACAGCGTGGCAATGCTGTTTGTCGCGCTGATGCTGCCGTTCGTGGCGTTGCCGCCCCTGGACATCTGGCCGTGGATTCTGGCGTCGGCGGCGTTTGAATTGCTCTATCGCTATTTGCTGATCCAGGCCTATCGGGTCGGCGATCTGGGGTTGGTCTACCCACTGATGCGTGGCTTGTCGCCGCTGGTGGTGCTGGCACTGACGCTGATTTTTGCCGGAGAAGTGCTGACGAACCAGCAGATCTTCGGGATTCTGCTGATCCCGTTCGGCATGCTTTGCCTGCTCTGGCAGGGCGGCGGCGGTGCGCGATTGCCGTGGTCGATGCTGCCGGTGGTGGCGTTGATCGGCCTGTGCATCGGCTGCTACACCTTTATCGATGGCCAGGCGTTACGGCGTTGGTCGCATCCGCTGGATTACCTGGTGTGGGTCACGTTGCTCAGCGCCTGGCCGTTCCCGTTGCTGGCGCTGGTGCGTAAACGACCGGCCTTCATATTGTTCTGGCGTGAACAGTGGCGACTGGGGTTGGCGGTCGGGTTTTGCGTGTTGTTCAGCTACGCTCTGGTGCTGTGGGCCATGCAGCTGGGCTCGATTGCCGAAGCGGCGGCATTGCGCGAGATCAGCGTGATTCTGGTGGTGCTGTTCGGCATGCGTTACCTGAAAGAACCTTTCGGCAGGCCCCGGCTCTTAGCCTGTGGGCTGGTGCTGATCGGCATGCTGGTGATGAAGTTTTGACTGGAACTCGACTCTTGAAACCTGAAGAAGGGATTGCGTTATGACGGTTGCTCTGTGGTGCATTTTGATCGCGATTATCCTGCCCTATATCTGCACGGGCATCGCCAGGGCCTGTGGCGGGTTCCGGCTGAAAGACAACCATGACCCCCGTGACTTTCTCGAGTCGCTGAATGGTTTGGGCCGACGCGCGTATGCGGCGCACCTGAACAGTTTTGAAGTGACTCCCGCGTTCGCGGCGGCGGTGATCGTTGCGCACCTGGCCGGCAATGCCGAACTGGTGACGATCAATGTGCTGGCGGTGTTGTTCATCACCAGTCGGCTGCTGTACATCATTTGCTACTTGGCGGACTGGGCGATTTTGCGGTCGCTGATGTGGTTGGTGGGGCTGGGGTTGATCGTCAGTTTCTTTGTGGTGTCTGTCTGAAAATACATTGGTGTTCGTGAGGGCCTCATCGCGAGCAGGCTCGCTCCCACATTGAATCTCGGTCGTACACGTATGCTGTGTTCACTGGAGATCCAAATGTGGGAGCGAGGCGGCTCGCGATTGCTATTTAACCGCCGATACAGATATCAGGGGCTGGTCTTCACCGCATCAGCCACCTGCGGCACTTGCGGCAACGCTGCGCCTTTAGGCCAGAGCATCCAGATCTGTCCCTGCTGTTTCATGTCGCCGGCCAATTGCCCGGCCGCCTCGCCCGTGCCCCAGAACAGGTCTGCACGGACTTCGCCGGCAATTGCGCCGCCGGTGTCCTGAGCGGCAACCGGGCGTACCAGTGCGGTGCCGTCCGGTTTAGTGGTCGATAACCACAACAGACTGCCCAGCGGAATCACTTTGCGATCCACCGCCGCGCTGTAGCCGGCGGTCAGCGGTACGTTCAACGAGCCGCGAGGTCCTTCGTTGCTGTCCGGATTGCGGGTGAAGAATACGTAGCTGGGGTTGCTGCCCAGCAGTTCCGGAATGCGCGTCGGATTGGCCTTGGCCCATTGGCTGATGGCGCCCATGGTCACTTCTTCTTTTTTCAGCTCGCCCTGGTCCACCAGCCAGCGGCCAATCGGCCGATACGGGTGACCGTTCTGGTCGGCATACGCAATGCGCAACTGGCGGCCATCATCGAGCTGGATACGACCCGAACCCTGGATTTGCAGGAATTGCAGGTTCATCGGATCGGTCAGCCAGGCAACAACCGGAGCCTTGACCCCTTTGGTTTCAATCGTGGCCGCATCGTCGTAAGGCTTGAGCACGCGACCTTCGAGTCGTCCGCGCAGGCGTTTGCCTTTGAGTTCCGGATAAATGCTGTCCAGAGAGACGATGATCATGTCCTCGGGCACACCGTACACCGGGATGCTTGCCACTTCGGTCTGGGTCAGGCTGCCGGGGTAGACCGGCTCGTAATAGCCGGTGATCAAGCCGTTGGGATTGTCATTGGCGGCGCGCAGGCCGTAGACGTCGAGGTTCTGCTTGAGGAAGCCACGAATGTCGCTGGCGGTTTGCGGCACGTTGGCGGCAGCCGCACACGTCGAGCCCCATACCGGGTCGGCTTTGAGTCGGGTGCAGGCGCTGCGCCACGAACCGAAGCCGGCGACCAGGTCGTTGTCGGACACTGTTGGAAGTGCTTCCCACGTGGCGCTGGAGTAGGTCGCCAGGGCGTGGGTTTTCGGTGTGTTGTTGTCGCCACCGGTGCAGCCCGCAAGCACGGCCACCATCGGAAGGGTCCAGGCGAGGTTGTGACGCCATGCCTTGAAACGGCTGTTCATGGAGTAATTCCTTTGTCGGTTGCCTGAGTGCTCCATGCGCTCAAGCAACCCGTATTGATAATAGGGCTATTGGTCTTTGCCGTTGACGCGAGGATACTGGCCGCCGTTCCCGTGACCTGAAGCCACCATGACTCTTAAAAGACTTTCTGTTGTATTGCTGGCCTGCCTGACGTTGTCCGCCTGCGGTGGTGTTGACCCCAACTCGCCGCTGGGCCAGCGCAAGGCGATCTTCAAGCAAATGCTCAAGACCGGCGAAGACCTGGGCGGCATGTTGCGTGGTCGCATCCCGTTTGACGGTCCGACATTCGCTGACGGTGCCGTGAAGCTCGATGCGTTGTCCCGTGAACCCTGGAAACATTTTCCGCAGGTGCGCGAAGAAGATCACACCAGCGCCAAGAGCGATGTCTGGCAGAAACAGGAACACTTCCAGGACATGGCACGGACCCTTGAAGCCGCCACTGGTGAATTGGTGATTGCCAGCAAGGTTCAGCCTTACAAGGTCAGTAACCTTGGGCCGGCAGTGCAGAAGGTCGAAGATGCCTGCAGTGCTTGCCATAAAGAGTTTCGGGATCACTGATCCTTACTTATCCAGCTCATCGAGTGCGTCCTGCAATTCCTTGCGGGACTCGGCGAGTTTGTCTTTGCGCTTGTTGATCTTCTCGGCATCGCCTTTCTTCATGGCCTTGTCGAGGTCAGCCTGACGCTGACTGACTTCGTGCTTGGCGTCGAGCACCTTGTTCTCCCGTTCTTTTTTCAGGGAAGCATCGGTGCAATGAGCAGTGACTTCGCTCAGGGCCGTTTCAAGGCCTGCTTGCTGATCGGCGTTACCGTGAGACTTGGCCAGTTCAATCTGATTGATGATGCCCTGCTTCTTTGCGGCGCAGCCGGTCAGGCCTGGAGCTTCTTCGGCGGCCATCAGTGGAGCGGCCAGCACGCTGCAAAGGGTCAACAGGGCGAGCGGTGAAAGAAGTTTCATAAAAGCTCCATGTGAAAAAGCGATCGGGTCGAGGTGGCGATGGGGTGTTTGAGCCCGCGCGGCACCATTGGGTTCCCGGATTGGCCGGCATCGCCGGCCGCTAAAAACCGTCAATTCCCGCAACACGTAATGTTTCACTCAAGGCCAGGACCTGCGGATCGCGAAAAAATGCGCTCAATTGCGCTGCGCGTCCCGGGCCGATGCCGGCTTCTGCCTGCCATTGTTCGATATTTCGTTGTGCCAGTTCCTGCCATGAATCGGCAAGCCGCGCCTGGCCGGTCGGCGGTAAACCCAGGGCTTTGAGCCAACGAGCGAAAGGGCGCTGTCGGGCACTGTTGAAACTGTTCAAAAGACGAGCGCTGCTGCGTTCGCCGAAGCCGTCAATGTTAGCAAGCTCTTGAGCATCGAGGGTCAACCAATCCAGCAGGCCATTCAGACGGCCTGTTTCTAAAAGTTTCTCCCATGTGCCAGGACCGACATGCGGCAACGCCAGGCCCTGCTTGCCGCTGAGCCAGGACAGTCGGGCGAGGAATTGGCTTTCGCACCCCGGTGTCGGCTGCCAGCAGCTCAAATGATGAAAGTCCTCCGCCAGCGGTACGCTCAATTCAGTGCGTTGGGTGCTGCGCAGCATGACCCCGTCAAGCCGGGGAATGGTCAGGCCCGCCAGACTGATGGCGACCTGATCTCCGGGGCGGATATCCAGTGTTTCCCAGCGTTGCAGTGAACTCACACTGACTCGCTTGATCTGCCGGTCATCGAGCATGACCGGTGTCAGTTCCAGTACCGGGGTGATCCGTCCGGTCCGTCCAATCTTGAAGTGGACCTTGCGCACCTCGGCCAGGGCCTGGGCAAAAGGGTACTTCCAGGCGACGCTCCAATAAGGCGGTTTAGCCTGCCAGCGCTCGGCGGGTGGGCGCTGATCCTGGCGCAGGACGATGCCATCACTGGCGAAGGGCAGGGGCGAGCGATACCAGTGATCGCGCCAGCGTTCAGCGTCGGCAAATACTTCGATCGAGTGGCTGTAAGGGGCGGTGCTCGGAAAGCCCAACTCATCCAGGGCTGCGACGCGCGCGGGCAGACTGGCCGGGCCTTGGGGCCAGTCCCAGACAAACAGGCCGATCCCCGCGGCTTGCTCAGTGCTTAACTTTTTGCGGGCCATCAAGCCGGCCACTGTGGCGCGTGCATTGAGGCTGCCGGCCCGGGCCTGTACGTGGTCGGTCAGGCGCCAATAGAGTTCACCTTGCAGCAGCAGGTCCAGCGGCTCTGGCAATTGTTGTGGGATAGCGGCGATCTGGCGCGCCGAAGCTGTCCAGTCCTGGCCATTTACTCCGTCACCGCGGCTGATAGCTTGAGTCAGCAGGCCTTTGCGGTAGATCAGCGTCACCGCCACGCCGTCGATCTTGGGCTGAATCCAGACATCGCTCCGTCCTTTTAGCCAGGCTTCAACGGCGCGACCATCGTGAAGTTTTTCAAGGCCTGTGTGGGCGATGGGATGAGGCATCGTGCCGCCCGCGGTACGTAGCGGCTCCGCGGATGGGGCCAGGTCGAAACACGTGCGCCATTCGGTCAGTCTTGAACGGGACTGATCGTAGAGCTCATCGGCGACCAATGAGCGGCCGCGCCGGTGATAGCTGTCGTCCCAGAGGTCGATTTGTTTCTGCAGTGACGTGATTTCGTCCAGGGCGCGTGCGGGTGGCCAGTCGGGGCACTCGGTAGCGTTTGAACTCAGGCAAACAAAGGTCAGGAGAAAACAGAAAAACAGGCGCAGAAGCATCGTGAGCGTCCTTGCTCGGGGAGATGCTTCAAGGCTAGTCAGTATTTACGGGCGAGACAGGTGGGTGTTTTGCCTGGTGTTTCCGATGGTGGCTGGTCTGGCACCTTCGCGAGCAAGCCCGCTCCCACATCTAGATCTACAACGTTCACAAATAGTGTGTTCACTGGAGATCCAGTGTGGGAGCGGGCTTGCTCGCGAAGGCTGCGACACGGTCCCAAGGGCAAGGCAATAAAAAGCCCCGCACGGCAAACCGTGCAGGGCTTTTGGTACCGCCGGGAAATCTTACAGGCCGGCAGCAGCGCGCAAGGATTCGGCGCGGTCGGTCTTTTCCCAAGTGAAGGTGGTGAAAGTGTCATCGCCCACAGTCTTGGTAGTCGGCGTGCGACCGAAGTGGCCGTACGCAGCGGTTTCCTGGTACATCGGGTGCAGCAGGTCGAGCATGGTGGTGATTGCGTATGGACGCAGGTCGAACACTTCGCGAACCAGTTTGACGATTTTGTCGTCGCTGATTTTGCCGGTGCCGAAGGTGTTCAACGAGATCGATGTCGGCTGAGCAACACCGATCGCGTAGGAAACCTGAATCTCGCAACGCTCGGCCAGGCCGGCCGCCACGATGTTCTTGGCCACGTAACGACCGGCGTAGGCGGCCGAACGGTCAACCTTCGATGGATCTTTACCGGAGAACGCACCGCCGCCGTGACGGGCCATGCCGCCGTAGCTGTCAACGATGATCTTGCGACCGGTCAGGCCGCAATCGCCAACCGGGCCACCGATGATGAACTGGCCAGTCGGGTTGATGTGGAACTGGGTGTCCTTGGACAGCAGCTCGGCAGGCAGTACGTGCTTGACGATCAGCTCCATCACGCCTTCGCGCAGGTCTTTGTAGGACACGTCAGGGTTGTGCTGAGTCGACAGTACAACGGCGTCGATACCGACAACCTTGCCGCCTTCGTAACGGCAAGTCACTTGCGACTTGGCATCCGGGCGCAGCCAAGGCAGCAGGCCGGATTTACGGGCTTCGGCCTGACGCTGAACCAGCTGGTGCGAGAAGGTGATCGGTGCTGGCATCAGCACGTCGGTTTCGTTGCTGGCGTAGCCGAACATCAGGCCCTGATCGCCGGCGCCTTGATCTTCAGGCTTGGCACGGTCGACACCCTGGTTGATGTCAGGAGACTGCTTGCCAATGATGTTCATCACGCCGCAAGTGGCGCCGTCGAAGCCGACATCGGAGCTGTTGTAGCCGATGTCCAGAATCACGTTACGCACGATCTCTTCCAGGTCGACCCAGGCCGACGTGGTGACTTCACCTGCGATGATGGCAACGCCGGTTTTTACCAGGGTCTCGACCGCTACACGGGCGAACTTGTCTTCAGCAATGATGGCGTCCAGCACCGCATCGGAAATCTGGTCGGCGATTTTGTCCGGATGCCCTTCGGACACGGACTCGGAGGTGAAGAGGGAGTATTCGCTCATCTCGATTTTTTCCTGAATTTACCGATGGTGAGTGTCGCCAGCCGGTCGCTGAAAATGGCGGACCTGGATCTGGAAACCATTACGTAAGCCTACATAGAGGCTTTCCCCGGGAACGAGTCCCGCAGCGGTGGCCCAACGGGCCAAATCGTCCTGTTCAAACCCCAACCAGAGATCACCGCAGGCCTCCCTGGCCCAACTCTGGTTGTGGCTACATAACTCTGTCACGAGCAGGCTGCCGCCCGGTTGCAGCAAGCCGGCCATGTGCTTGAGTGCTTCGGCCGGCGCGGCGAAATGGTGCAGCACCATGTTCAGTACAACGCAGTCAGCCTTGAGGCGGACACCGTTCAATGCATCGGCCAGTTGCAGGCTGACGTTAGCCAGCGTTTCACGTTCGCAAACCTGGCGCGCCAGTTCGAGCATCGCCGGGCTGTTGTCCAGCGCCGTGACCTGGGTGAAGCGGCGCGCCAGTTCCGGCAGAAATGCGCCATCTCCGGGGCCGACTTCGATGGCTGTGGCGCCTTCGCTGAAACTCAGCTTGTCGAGCAATGCCACCACGCTTTCGCGGTACTGCGGCAGGCCGGCGATCAAGTCTTGCTGGGCGCGAAACTTCTCCGCGACCCGTGAGAAAAAGTCCTGGCTGGCCGCCGCTCGTTGCCCATGGACCTGACCGATTCGCGACTGCACCTCGGCAGGCAGGGTCAGGTTGTCCACTTCTTCCAGCAAGGCTGCATGCAACTTGCCGCCCAGCAGGTCGGTGTGGGGCAGGGCGCGACGGTAGAAAATCGCATTGCCTTCACGGCGCGTCGCCACCAGATCGGCCTGGGCCAATACCTTGAGGTGATGACTCATGCCGGACTGGCCGATGCCAAAGATCTGCGCCAGCTCCAGTACGCCAAACGAATCGTTGGCCAGCGCGCGCAATACATTCAGTCGCAGAGGATCGCCGCCGGCCTTGCACAGGGCCGCCAGCTCATCGCAATCGTCAGGTCGAATGGAAGGCGCACGTAAATTCATAAGGCCAGCAGTCTAGTGACGGTCAGAAAACACCGCAAGAGCAATATCAAAAAGTTTTGATATTGCTCGATAGATGGCACTTCTCGGGGAAAGGGTCACTCTACAAATCGTCAGCGGAAAGGTTTCACCAGGCGAATGCGACTTTATCCACCGGAAAAACGCCTTCAGATGACTATCTGTCATTGCCCCGAGGCGGGTGGGTGAGGGAAAATGCTCGCCTTTTTTCCGTTTCGTTTTATTCACTCTCGATTCAATATCCGCAGGAGAACAGCGATGCCCAGCCGTCGTGAGCGTGCCAACGCCATTCGTGCCCTCAGCATGGATGCCGTGCAAAAAGCCAACAGCGGCCATCCCGGTGCCCCTATGGGTATGGCGGATATCGCCGAAGTACTTTGGCGTGACTACCTGAAGCACAACCCGAGCAATCCATCGTTCGCCGACCGTGACCGCTTCGTGCTGTCCAACGGTCACGGCTCGATGTTGATCTACTCGCTGCTGCACCTGACCGGCTACGATCTGTCGATCGAAGACCTGAAGAACTTCCGCCAGCTGCACAGCCGTACCCCGGGTCACCCGGAATTCGGCTACACCCCAGGCGTTGAAACCACCACCGGTCCACTGGGCCAAGGCCTGGCCAACGCCGTTGGTTTTGCCCTGGCAGAAAAAGTCCTGGCGGCGCAGTTCAACCGTCCGGGCCATAACATTGTCGACCACCACACCTATGTGTTCCTGGGTGATGGCTGCATGATGGAAGGCATTTCCCACGAAGTCGGCTCCCTGGCCGGTACTTTGGGCCTGAACAAGCTGATCGCCTTCTACGACGACAACGGCATCTCCATCGACGGCGAAGTCGAAGGCTGGTTCACCGATGACACGCCTAAGCGTTTCGAAGCCTATAACTGGCTGGTGATCCGCAACGTCGACGGTCACGATCCTGAAGAGATCAAGATCGCGATCGAAACGGCGCGCAAAAGCGATCAGCCAACCCTGATCTGCTGCAAGACCACCATCGGTTTCGGTTCGCCGAACAAGCAAGGCAAGGAAGACTGCCACGGCGCCCCACTGGGTGACGCGGAAATCGCTCTGACCCGTGCTGCGCTGAAATGGAATCACGGTCCGTTTGAAATCCCGGCCGACATCTACGCCGAGTGGGACGCCAAGGAAACCGGTCGCGCGGCTGAAGCCGAATGGGATCAGCGTTTCGCTGCCTACTCTGCTGCCTTCCCTGAGTTGGCCAACGAGCTGATTCGTCGTCTGAGCGGCGAACTGCCGGAAGATTTCGCTGAAAAAGCCTCTGCTTATATTGCTGAAGTCGCCGCCAAGGGCGAAACCATCGCCAGCCGTAAAGCCAGCCAGAACGCATTGAATGCCTACGGCCCGCTACTGCCTGAACTGCTGGGCGGCTCCGCTGACCTGGCCGGTTCCAACCTGACCCTGTGGAAAGGTTGCAAAGGTGTTACGGCTGAAGACGCCAGCGGCAACTACATGTACTACGGCGTTCGCGAGTTCGGCATGAGCGCGATCATGAACGGCGTGACCCTGCACGGCGGCCTGGTGCCTTACGGCGCGACCTTCCTGATGTTCATGGAATACGCCCGTAACGCCGTGCGCATGGCCTCGCTGATGAAGCAGCGTGTCGTGTTCGTCTACACCCACGACTCCATCGGTCTGGGCGAAGACGGCCCGACTCACCAGCCGATCGAGCAACTGACCAGCTTGCGCAGCACGCCGAACCTCGACACCTGGCGCCCAGCCGATGCCGTTGAATCGGCGGTGTGCTGGAAAATGGCTCTGGAACGCAAGGACGGCCCTTCGGCGCTAATCTTCTCGCGTCAGAACCTGCAGCACCAAACCCGCAATGCATTCCAGATCGCCGACATCGCCCGTGGCGGTTACGTGCTGAAGGATTGCGACGGCGAGCCTGAGCTGATCCTGATCTCTACCGGTTCGGAAGTCGGTCTGGCCGTTCAGGCCTACGACAAACTGACCGAACAAGGTCGCAAAGTGCGTGTTGTTTCGATGCCTTGCACCAGCGTGTTCGATGCTCAGGACGCCGGTTACAAGCAAGCAGTCCTGCCGTTGCAGGTCAGCGCCCGTATCGCCATCGAAGCCGCCCACGCGGACTACTGGTACAAATACGTGGGCCTGGAAGGCCGCGTGATCGGCATGACCACCTACGGCGAGTCGGCGCCTGCGCCAGCCTTGTTCGAAGAGTTTGGCTTCACCCTGGAAAACATCCTGGGTCAGGCTGAAGAGCTGCTGGAAGACTGATCCAGAAAGTGCGTCGTCTGGACTGCCGCTTTCGCGAGCAAGTCGAATCGTCGCACCGCCGCTCCCACAGTGGAATGCATTCTCCTGTGGGAGCGGGCTTGCTCGCGAAGGCGTCGGTCCGACCAACACTGCAATGACGGATTCACCACGGTAATCGAGAACCCCATGCCTCAACCGCGTCCTTACAAAGTTGCACTCAACGGCTACGGCCGGATTGGTCGTTGCGTCTTGCGTGCGTTGTTTGAGCGAGGCGATAAGGCCGGGTTTGAAATTGTTGCGATCAACGATCTGGCGGACATGGCCAGCATCGAATACCTGACACGTTTCGATTCCACTCACGGGCGGTTTCCCGGGGAAGTGAGGGTCGAGGGCGATTGTCTGCATATTAATGGCGACTGTGTGAAGGTCCTGCGCAGTGCCACCCCCGAAGGCATCGATTGGGCGTCGCTGGGCGTCGATCTGGTGCTGGAGTGCTCCGGCGCTTACCACACTCGTGAAGACGGCCAGCGTTTCCTCGACGCCGGTGCGCCGCGCGTGCTGTTTTCCCAGCCGATGGCCAGCGAAGCGGATGTCGACGCCACCATCGTCTACGGCGTGAACCAGGATTGCCTGACCGGTGATGAGCTGCTGGTATCCAACGCGTCCTGCACCACCAACTGCGGCGTGCCGCTGTTGCGCCTGCTGGATCAGGCCATTGGTCTGGAATACGTGTCGATCACCACCATTCACTCGGCGATGAACGATCAGCCAGTGATCGACGCCTACCATCACGAAGACTTGCGCCGCACCCGTTCGGCGTTTCAGTCGGTGATTCCGGTGTCCACTGGTCTGGCGCGAGGCATTGAACGCCTGCTGCCGGAACTTGCCGGGAGAATTCAGGCCAAAGCCGTGCGGGTGCCGACGGTTAACGTGTCTTGCCTCGACATTACGATGCAGACCGTAAGCGATACCGACGCCACCGAGGTCAACCGGATTCTGCGCGAGGCCGCCACCCATGGCCCGCTCAAAGGCCTTCTGGCCTACACCGAGTTGCCTCACGCCAGTTGTGATTTCAACCATGACCCACATTCGGCCATCGTCGATGCCAGTCAGACTCGAGTTTCCGGCCCGCGGCTGGTGAACATCCTGGCCTGGTTCGACAACGAATGGGGTTTTGCCAATCGAATGCTGGATGTTGCGGAACACTATCTGCATACATCTGCCTCTCCAAAACAGTAGGAAATGCGACCCATGACCGTGTTGAAGATGACCGACCTCGATCTGCAAGGTAAGCGCGTACTGATCCGCGAAGACCTCAACGTCCCAGTCAAGGACGGTGTAGTCACCAGCGATGCGCGAATCCTGGCCTCGCTGCCGACCATCAAGCTGGCCCTGGAAAAAGGCGCGGCCGTGATGGTCTGCTCGCACCTTGGCCGTCCGACCGAAGGCGAGTTCTCGGCCGAGAACAGCCTCAAGCCAGTCGCTGACTACCTGAGCAAGGCTCTGGGGCGTGAAGTGCCGCTGGTGGCCGATTACCTGGGCGGCGTTGACGTGAAGGCCGGCGACATCGTGCTGTTCGAAAACGTGCGCTTCAACAAAGGCGAGAAAAAGAACGCTGACGAACTGGCCCAGCAATACGCCGCCTTGTGCGACGTGTTCGTGATGGACGCCTTCGGCACCGCTCACCGCGCCGAGGGTTCGACCCATGGCGTGGCCAAGTTCGCCAAAGTCGCCGCCGCTGGCCCGTTGCTGGCTGCTGAACTGGACGCACTGGGCAAAGCCCTCGGCGCCCCGGCTCAGCCAATGGCGGCGATTGTTGCCGGCTCCAAGGTCTCGACCAAACTCGACGTACTCAACAGCCTGAGCCAGATCTGCAACCAGCTGATCGTCGGAGGCGGCATTGCCAACACCTTCCTGGCCGCTGCCGGTCACCCGGTCGGCAAATCCCTGTACGAGCCAGACCTGCTGGACACCGCTCGCGCCATCGCCGCCAAGGTCAGCGTGCCGCTGCCGGTCGACGTCGTGGTTGCCAAGGAATTCGCTGAAAGCGCGACTGCGACCGTCAAGCTGATCGCTGATGTGGCTGCAGACGACATGATTCTGGACATCGGCCCACAGACCGCGGCGAATTTCGCCGAGCTGTTGAAGTCGTCCAAGACCATTCTGTGGAACGGCCCGGTGGGCGTGTTCGAATTCGACCAGTTCGGTAACGGCACCAAAGTCCTGGCCCAGGCCATCGCAGAAAGCTCGGCATTCTCCATCGCTGGCGGCGGCGACACCCTGGCCGCCATCGATAAATATGGCGTTGCCGATCAGATCTCCTACATTTCTACCGGTGGCGGCGCGTTTCTCGAGTTCGTCGAAGGCAAGGTGCTGCCGGCCGTTGAAGTCCTGGAAAGCCGGGCGAAGGCCTGAGGCCGCCCATTTGACCAGGCAAAGGAGTGTTCAGATGGTCAAAACATTAGCGCTGTTGATTATCGCGGGGTCGCTGGCGGCTTGCGGGAGTAACCCGAAAGCCCCCAAGGTGCCCGAGACGTCTGAACAGGATAAAGGCTGCTACCAGGCTGACTGGCAGGCCGAAACCAACCCGGTGATCAACAAGCGTTCCGGGCCTGATGGCCTGGACAAATACGAGACGCAGACCCCGGCCAAGGAACATGGTTGCCCTTGAAGGGTCTGACACTTTACTCAGGGCTGGCGGCGTGCGCCGTCAGTCGAGGAACATGGATGAAAGGTTTTATCGCCGTTACGGCGCTGGCTCTGTTGGCAGGTTGCGCTAATTTGAACCTGTTCAAGCCTGCCGAATCGACGGACAGCTGGACCACCTGGACCTGCGACAGTCAGGCCAAAGTGCTCTGGCGCTACGCCGACGACAGCCGCAAGGAAGTCGACGTTCGCCTGGGCGGTGCCGATCAGGTCTACCGCTTGAAGCATGAGCCGGGCGCCGAAGGTTCGCTGTACAGCAACGACATGCTGGCGTTTCACATAAAAGGTGAGGAAGGCCTGGTGTACTGGGTCGCCACCAATGATTTGATCGGCCGCGGTTGTAAAGCCGAGTAAGACGATTGATTTGATTCACAGAGATCCAAATGTGGGAGCGGGTTTGCTCGCGAAGGCGGTGGATCAGCTTGCATAGATGTTGAATGTATAACCGCATTCGCGAGCAAGCTCGCTCCCACAGTGGTTCTCTGTAGGTTCTTGAGATTTTTCAACACCGAATTGGCAGGCCGGGGCAACCCCCGATCTGCAATAACTTGAATAGCCGCCGCCGCTACGGCAGGCTGGCACGATTAACGACCCTCAACCGGGAGATACACACACAATGGCACTTATCAGCATGCGCCAGATGCTGGACCACGCAGCCGAGTTCGGCTACGGCGTTCCAGCCTTCAACGTCAACAACCTTGAGCAGATGCGCGCCATCATGGAAGCCGCTGACAAGACTGACTCCCCGGTGATCGTCCAGGCTTCGGCCGGTGCTCGCAAATACGCCGGCGCACCGTTCCTGCGTCACCTGATCCTCGCCGCCATCGAAGAATTCCCGCACATCCCGGTGTGCATGCACCAGGACCACGGCACCAGCCCTGACGTCTGCCAGCGCTCCATCCAACTGGGCTTCAGCTCGGTGATGATGGACGGTTCCCTGGGCGAAGACGGCAAGACCCCGACCGACTACGACTACAACATCCGTGTTACCCAACAAACCGTGGCCATGGCTCACGCCTGCGGCGTATCGGTAGAAGGCGAGTTGGGCTGCCTGGGTTCGCTGGAAACCGGCATGGCCGGTGAAGAAGACGGCATCGGCGCCGAAGGCGTTCTGGATCACAGCCAAATGCTGACCGACCCGGAAGAAGCCGCTGACTTCGTCAAACGCACCCAGGTCGACGCCTTGGCCATCGCCATCGGCACCAGCCACGGCGCGTACAAGTTCACCAAGCCGCCTACCGGCGACGTGCTGGCCATCGACCGCATCAAAGAAATCCACAAACGCATCCCGAACACCCACTTGGTGATGCACGGTTCGTCTTCGGTTCCGCAAGACTGGCTGGCGATCATCAACCAGTACGGCGGCGACATCAAAGAAACCTACGGCGTACCGGTTGAAGAGATCGTCGAAGGCATCAAGCACGGCGTGCGCAAGGTCAACATCGACACCGACCTGCGCCTGGCATCCACCGGTGCGATGCGTCGCCTGATGGCCACCAACCCGAGCGAGTTTGATCCGCGTAAATTCTTCGGCGCGACTGTGACTGCCATGCGTGATGTGTGTATCGCACGTTATGAAGCGTTTGGTACTGCAGGTAATGCTTCGAAGATCAAGCCGATCTCGTTGGAAGGGATGTATCAGCGTTATTTGAAGGGTGAGTTGAACGCTAAGGTTAACTAAGCCTGTGAGTTGAACCTGCTTATGAAAACCGCCGAAAGGCGGTTTTTTTATAACTGTAGTCAGGGGGGGCTTTTCTGGGTAATGGGCTTTAAAGCTGCCTGTGCCGTTGGTCGGTATAGGTATTTCTGACAGGTAGTAACAGGCAAGTTGCATGCTTAGAGTAGGGCTAGTCGTCGAAGCCTCGGCGATCATTACTGAGGGTAATAAATATGACTGCCTATATTGATTCAGCCTGGGGCGGCAATGCATCAATAACGGTTCGTGGGCGAGGAACTCCTGGCTATAGGATCTATCTGCATCAGGCGGGCACAGGCGCGATGCTGGGGACAGGTGTTGTTGAGGCGAATGGCGACTATTCGTTTACGACGCAGGAGTCAACGTTGCTAATGTACGGAGGTCAGACTATTAATGTGCAAGTCCGGGAGACTGCGGACAATGTTAGTTATTCCGATTGGAGTCTTTATTCCAGTGTTTTTATAAGTTGAGTTAAGTCGTTAGCTGGCAGCAAGAAGAAGGGGCTGAAAAGGGGGCGGATCTAATAATCGTCCCCCGAGTGTGCTATTGGAGTTGTTTCACCAGCCTGCCACGCGCTCGATACGGAATTTGCACTCCGCAGTGTTTCCCCGTTGGAAAAGCCATCCCTGCATTTCTTTTTTTAAAGTTATATCTGTTATCGCAAAAGCGTATTAAAAACTGTCATTTGTTACAGGTGACTTAATGCTGGCTGCTACCTAATGTGAATGCGTAGCCGGAGAAGAAAGCGTTAGGTGGATTAAACAGATCTATCACCTTACTTCTATTTTGATCTGAGGAGAATGTAGCCATGGAAAACAGCAAATTTGGTGGCGGTTTTAGTATCAAGCTTTCTATTCCAGCTCGATTGGAGTTGCTGAATAGTAATGACCGAGTTGATGTGACGCTGACAGCTGGCAACGTAGTGTCAGGTCTTTTTAGTTCGTGCAGTGATGGCAAGCTGGAGTTGACGGTAGTTGGCACTGACGAGAAAACCATGATCAATGTCGACGATATCAAAGCGCTGGTTGTCCCGCAGTCAACGGCAAGAGTGGTTTGAAAGTCAGATGCTTAAATAGATCGGTCCCCTTTCTCAGGAGTTTTATTATGATTAGCTATAGTTACACTGCACATGCCGATGGTGGCACGCACAACACTCAATACGGAGGCGTTGATGCCAGCACGCCAACAGAAGCAGAAGAAAAGGTTAAAGCACTGTATAGCTACCCCGTGCACGTTACTCTGCAAATAAACAAAATGGAGGGGGCCCGATTTTTGTCGGAAACCGTAATGGACCGTGGAAGGCTTTGTTAAAGGCTATTAATTCGCTTTATGGTTCAGTGCAGAAAGAGCATGGACGTAATTATCAGAGCGGCGCCCGTAAGGTCGCCGCACTTTTTACGGTCTTGTGTATTTATCTAATTGTCCACATAAAGCCTGATACTCAGTTATTTAGGTTTATCAAACCCGCGTTGCTCAATCACCCGAAACACATCGCTCACATCCTGGACCATGATCCGGGCGATGTTGGTGACGGTGTTGATGTCGTTCTCGGCGTAGTCCGGCAGGCTGGTGCAGGCCATAAGGTTGAGGTATTTGAGGACGGCGCTGAGGCGTTCGCTGACGCAGTTGTGGAGTTCTTGGAGTGGGGCGTCGCTGTCGATGAGCAGGACGGGGTAGTCGGTGGCGAATTGGGACATGGGGGTGAAGCGGCGCGGCGGATTATTCATTGTCATAAGTAAATCTTCCTTGTATCGAAAAGAAGAGCTACTGCCGTTCGCTGCGAACCGAATGGGGTGGTAGCTGTGTGCGGGTTCGCAGACCGAGGATACAAGGAACCCGGCAGACCCGAAGGTCTCCCACACACAGCCACCATAAAACGGACGATGGGCGCTGATGCGACCGTCGTTGTTCATATGGTGCTTGGCTTCACTTATATCGTAAGGGCTGCGAAACCCTATCGCCGACTGCTGTCAGCGACGGGGCGAACTATAAGCGGCGACTTTGGTGGCTGCAACCGGGCTGTAGGAGCGCGCACGGGCATTGTGGCGAGGGAGCTTGCTCCCGTTCGGCAGCGCAGCTGTCGTAAAACCGAGCACTACGGTGTGTCTGAGGAAATTGCGTAGCAGGGTTTGGGGCTCTTCGCATCCCGGCGGGAGCAAGCTCCCTCGCCACGGTCGGAGGAGTCCTACGAATTTTGCGGACGCTGGGATTTGTAGCCGCTGCCGAGATGGAGTTGTTCTTCGGAGCGTCCCGAGCTGCATTCCTTTGCTGCGCGTGGGAAACGATCAGGGTGAGGGAGATTACCTATCGTGATCAATATCCAGCTTGCTGAACGTCACTTGCCCGCCTTCGCTGGTGTACCCGGTGTTGTCCTGCACATAAACCCCGGCCTTGAAGTACAGCGGCTTGACGCTCCAGGTCTTGCTGATGTCGGTGTCCCACTGGTAGCCCGCCGCACTGATGCCCAGCGCGCCGCCCGGGCTCAGGTGGATGAGGTAGGAAAACTCCCGATCCAGTTTCACTCCGGTAGCGATGGTGATTATCCGGGCAGTATCGTCATCAGGGTGCATACGAACCTTGGCGACGAGGTTGCCCGACTGGGTGCTGGTCGAGTACTGATACTCGAGCTTCACCATCGGTTTCTGGCTTTCATAGGCGTGGATCTGGCCAATGACGATCTTCCCCGAACTCGGTACCTGATTCACCGCCAGGGTGGCGCGCAGGGTATTGTCGGCGTCCGGGTAGAGCCAGTTTTTCAGCGTGCCATTGCTGTAGGTTTCGCGAAGTTCGGTGCGGGGATACTTTGCATTATCAGTTGTAGAACCGGTGACCGGGGACCAGAAAAACAGCGTGCCGGTGTCGGAGTGGAAGTATTGGTCCTTGAAGCCATCCACCAGTTTTGACGTTTCAACGGTGTACGGCGGACTGCCGACGGGAACGCTGAGGTTCCAGGTTGCGAGATCGATCATAGACAAAAGCTTCCACGGTTTTTTTACTGCACGTACGTTCCAGAAGCTCTGGCACGCGCCTTGGGGGCCATCCTTATAATCGCAGAAGTTCAATTTGTTAATGCGTAAATGACAAACGGGTGGCGTCAAAATCCTGTTAAAAGGCCATCTTTCCCGGTTTCAGGGGGCTGTGGCGCCGACCGTTAGTCGGCAAATGGACGCTTTGGTTAAATGATGGCGTACTGATAGCTTCTGCTTTTGCGGAACCCGGTCTAGAGTGAAGGCTTAGTATTTGTCCGGTTTTCACGAGAAACCGGCCTGACGTCCCGCATAAGAGAAGCAGCATGGAATGCGCGCAACCCACGCCAGCTGAAGGCAACTCAATTCTTTTAATCGTCGATGATTACCCTGAAAACCTGATCAGCATGCGCGCGTTGTTGCAGCGCCAGGACTGGCAGGTCATGACCGCCGCCTCGGGCTTCGAGGCGCTCAGTCTGTTACTCGAACACGATGTCGACCTGGTGCTGCTGGATGTGCAGATGCCGGGCATGGACGGTTTTGAAGTGGCGCGCCTGATGCGCGGCAGCCAACGAACCCGCCTCACGCCGATCATTTTCCTTACCGCCAACGAACAGTCCCAGGACGCCGTGATCAAGGGCTATGCCAGCGGTGCGGTGGATTACCTGTTCAAACCGTTCGACCCGCAAATTCTCAAGCCCAAAGTCCAGGCCCTGCTCGAGCATCAGCGCAATCGCCGTGCGTTGCAGCGCCTGAGCCACGATCTGGAGGTCGCACGCGCATTTAATGCCTCGGTGCTCGACAATGCCGCCGAAGGCATCCTGGTGGTCGGTGAGGACGGTCTGATCCGCTTTGCCAATCCGGCGATGTCGCGACTGCTCAATGCCACGGTGCAAGACCTGCAAGGCAAAGAGTTTCTGGATTTCCTGCAAAAGCCGCACATTCCGATCTGGGCCGACTCCGAGTTGTTCGCCGGTTACAAACGCGGTGAAACCCTGCGCCTGCACGATGCACTGCTGCGTACGGCGCCCGGTCAGCAGGTGCCCGTGGCGCTGTCCTGCGCACCGTTGCCCAGCGAACAACAGGCGATGGTGGTGACGGTGCTGGACATGTCGGTGGTGCGCCATCTGCATCAGCAACTGGAGTTCCAGGCCGTCACTGACCCTTTGACCGGGCTGCTCAATCGCCGCGGTTTTTACCAGACGGCGGAAAACCTGCTGCTGCGTGGCGACCGCTCCGACAGTGCCTGGGTGCTGCTGTATCTGGACCTCGACGGCTTCAAACGGGTTAATGATTCCCTCGGTCACGATGCCGGCGACCGGGTGCTGCGGTGGGTGTCCGAGCAGTTGAAGGCCTGTTTGCGGCCCTTCGACATTCTGGCGCGCATGGGCGGTGATGAGTTCACGGCGTTGCTGGATCTGGAATTCCCCGAGCAAGCGGCAAAGATTGCCGAGAAGCTGATTGAGCGGGTGTCGATCTGTCAGCAGATCGATGGTCTGGATATCGCGTTGGGCGCCAGCATCGGCATTGCGACGTACCCCGATTGCGGTTCCAATCTCGACGGCTTGCTGCGTGCGTCGGACATCGCCATGTACGAAGCCAAGCGCGCCGGCCGTCAGCAATATCGTTTCTACGATCACGAAATGAACGGCCGGGCACGCTCGCGGCGGATGCTCGAAGAAAGTGTGCACGCGGCGATCGAGAACCGTGATTTCAATTTGGTGTATCAACCTCAGGTGGCCATTGCCAGCGGGCAGATTCGCGGGTTCGAAGCGCTGATCCGCTGGCAGCACCCGAGCGTCGGCGATGTACCACCGGGGCTGTTTTTGCCATTGCTGGAAGAGGCGCGGTTGATCAGCCGCCTGGGCAGCTGGATCTATCAACAAGGGGCGAGCCAGCGAAAAGCCTGGGAAACCTTGTTTGCCGACGATCTGGTGCTGGGCGTCAGTTTGAGCAATACACAATTCGGCATGCCCAATCTGGTCACCGAGTTGCGCCAGTTACTGGAGCGCCATGGTTTACAGGCGCACCATCTGGAAGTCGAGGTCACTGAAGAGGCCCTGATGCAAAACCCCGAGGAAACCCGTAAACAGCTGCGCCTGCTGCGTAACCTGGGTGTGCGAGTGGCCCTGGATGACTTTGGTTGCGGGCCGTGTTCGCTGTCTCACCTGCGGGATCTGGAGTTGGACACGCTCAAGTTCGACCGGCATTTGATTGCCCGGCTTCTGGAGTCCTCACGCGATGCGGCGCTGGTGCGCAATGTGATCGAGCTGTGCAAGGAGTACGGGATGCTGGTGATTGCCGAGGGGGTGGAAACCGCTGCGCAGTATCGGTGGCTGCAAGCCAATGGTTGCGAGTACGTGCAAGGGTTTCTGGTCGCACGGCCGATGATGGCCGAGGATGTCGGCGACTTTGTGCGGCCGTTCGACTGGAACACGCTGACCGGCTGAATTCGCTACACTGGCGACCTTTTCGTGAATCGTGTTGCCGCCCCAATGACCGCGTTGAAATACCTCCAGGCCTATCCTGCAGCACTGCAGGACCAAGTGCGCCAGCTGATCGCCGACGGTCGGCTGGGCGACTACCTGAGCCAGCGTTACCCGGAAAAACACCGGGTACAGAGCGACAAGGCGTTGTACACCTATACGCTGGACCTCAAGCAGGAATACCTGCGTAACGCCCCGGCCATCGATAAGGTGTTGTTCGACAACCGCCTGGACCTGACCCACCGCGCCCTCGGATTGCACACCGCGATATCCCGGGTACAGGGCGGCAAGCTCAAGGCCAAGAAAGAAATTCGTGTCGCTTCATTGTTCAAGGATGCACCTGCCGAGTTTCTGAAAATGATCGTGGTGCATGAACTGGCACACTTCAAAGAGTCGGATCACAACAAGGCGTTCTACAAGCTTTGCGAACATATGTTGCCGGGGTATCACCAGGTGGAGTTCGATGTGCGGGTGTACCTGACGTGGCGGGATATGCAGTAGAAATCAAAATATCGCAGCCGGGAGTGTTTAGATGGATGTAAGCAAGACCAAGAGCAGCTTCTATCGTCGGTTGTACGTGGCGTACCTGATTGATAGCGGGTTGGCCAGTAGCGTCCCGGCGCTGACCGAAGTGACCGGCATGCCCCGGCGCACGGCTCAGGACACTATCGCGGCATTGGCGGATCTGGACATTGTGTGCGAGTTCCAGCAGGAAGAAGGCGCGCGCAATCATGCCGGGCGTTATCGGATTCGCGAGTGGGGGGCGATAGATCGGGGGTGGATCGAGCGCAATCTTCGGCAGATCAAAGCGGTGCTGGAGTATCCCTGAGATTTTGCGGTGAATGAACTGACGCCTTCGCGAGCAAGCCCGCTCCCACATTAGATCTCATTGCCGCCGCAGATCAATGTGGGAGCGGGCTTGCTCGCGAAGGGGCCCTTACTGACGGCGCATCCCGATATGCGGAATGTCATCCTCGAGAAATTCCTCGCCCGCCACTACAAAACCGTACCGCCCGTAATACCCCTGCAAATGCGCCTGTGCCGAGAGATAGATCGGTACTTCAGGCCAGCGCTTTTCAGCCTGTTTCAACGCCTGTGCCATCAACTCATGCCCAAGCCCGATGCCGCGCGCTTGAGGGGCAATGATCACTCGCCCGATGACCACGTCACCACCCTGTAACTCCGGGTCGAGCAACCGCAGGTACGCCACCAGCCGATCCCCGTCCCACGCCATTAAATGGCAGGTGTCACCTTCCAGATCCTGGCCGTCGACGTCCTGATAGACGCATTTCTGCTCAACGACAAACACCTCTGCACGCAGCTGCAGAATGGCGTACAGCTGTTCTTTGCCCAGATCGCTGTGGTGTTTGCAGACCCAATCGATTGTCATCTTCACACTCCTTGAACATCGTCGCTCCGATACTAAGCGCCCAGGCGAAAGATGTCTTTATGGCAGAGAAATCTGTGACAAGGGCCAAAATGCCATCATTCATTTCGCGCGGCCTTGTCTTGTTTGTGTAATCTGGGATGAAGCGCTGTGCAGTGGCTTCGATGAGCTAATGTAAGTACTTGGGTTTGGCAGTATGGGGGCCTTGGAGTTTTGGCTGAAAAACACGTCGGGCGTCCCGCCCGCTAAGGATTTTCTAGCATGCCGCGATTGCATCGAGCCTTTGCTTTGATTGGATTGCTGTTGCTGACTCAAAGCGCGGCAGCGGAAAAGCTGCGCTTGGTAGCCGATGCCTGGCCGCCCTTTACTGACTCCACGCTGGTCAACGGTGGGTTGGCCACGGACATCGTCAGCACAGCGCTGGCCCGGGCCGGTTATGCCAGTGACTTTGAACAAGTGCCATGGGCGCGGGCCTTGCTGGGGGTTGGCGAGGGTCGATACGACGTGCTGGTCAACGCCTGGTACACCGACGATCGTACGAAGCTTGGCCAGTTTTCTGGCGAATACCTGCTCAACCGGGTGCGCTTTCTCAAGCGCAAAGACACACCAATCGAATACGACAACCTGCAACAACTGCATACCTACCCGATAGCGGTGGTTCGCGGTTACGCCTACTCGCCAGCGTTCGATGACGACGTATCGCTGCAGAAAATCCCGGTGCACAACTTCTCCATGGCTGTGCGCATGGTCGCCGCCGACCGGGTCAAGTTGACGCTGGAAGACGAATACGTCGCGCGTTACTTCCTGGCCCGGGAGTCAACCAAGGTGCGCAATGCCGTGGAGTTTTTGCCCAAGGCATTGAGCGAGAACAGCTTGCACATCCTGGTCAGCCTGAAGAACCCCAGGCATGAACAGATCGTCGCCGGTTTCGACCGCGAGATTGCGGCGATGAAAGTGGATGGGAGTTATCAGCGGTTAATGAAGCAGCATGGGATGTGAGTTTTGTGGTGTGGCTGATGGCCTCTTCGCGAGCAAGCCCGCTCCCACATTAGATCTCTGCCGTACACAAAATCTGCATCCACTGCAGATCAAATGTGGGAGCGAGCCTGCTCGCGATGAGGCCGGCTCAGCCACCGCAGATCTCAATCCTCGCTCGTTTCCTTGATGAGGTGCGCCGCCAACGTGCGCAATGGCCCAAGCTGACGGCAGATCAACGCCAACTGCGTCTGCACCAACCGCTGCCCTTCATCGATTTCATCCGGCATCTGCTCAAGGTCATTGGCCAGTGCTTCTTCCTCATCGCTCTGAATCGCAATCGGCAGTTTGCTCGCCAACCCTTGGGCAATTTCATCGATGCTGGCGGCCAGTCTCACCCCGGCACCGTCGATCAAATGCTCGCGCACGTCGGGCGGTAGCTGGGTTTCCCGGTGTGCGCCCAGTCCGGACAAATAACTGAGCAAGGTGTGTGACAGCACCAGGAAGCGGAACCCGACATCCGCTTCCTTACGGAAATGCCCCGGTTCCATCAGCATGTTGGCGAGCGTCGTCGACAGTGCCGCGTCGGCGTTGTGCGCATTGCGTCGGGCCAGGCGATACGCCAGGTCGTCGCTTTTGCCGGCGGCGTATTGCTGCATGATCTGGCGCAGGTAAATGCTGTTGCACGTGAGGGTGTTGGCCAGCACTTTGTTCAGGCGTCGGCCCTGCCAGTCCGGCAGGAACAGGAACACGGCGAGTCCGGCGATCAGGCTGCCCAGCAAGGTATCGAACAGCCGTGGCAGGAACAGCCCGTAACCATCCCCGACCTGGTTGAAGCAGAACAGCACCATCAAGGTGATCGCGGCTGTCGCCAGGGTGTAGCGGGTGGTGCGGTTGATAAAGAACACCACCCCGGCGGCGATCGCGAAGCAGGATTGGATCAAGGGGTTCGGAAACAGATCGAACAGCGCCCAGGCCAAGGTCAGGCCGATGGCGGTGCCGATGATCCGCTGGCCGAGTTTGCGGCGGGTGGCGCCGTAGTTCGGTTGGCAGACAAACAGCGTGGTGAGGATGATCCAGTAACCCTGAGACGGGTGGATCAAATGCACCATCCCGTAGCCGATGCTCAAAGCCAGGGGCAAACGCAGTGCGTGACGGAACAGTAGCGAGGTCGGCGTCAACTGGGTGCGCAAGCGTATCCAAACATCTTTGAGGTTGCGTGGCGAACGGTCGAGCAGGCTGCTGTCGGTGGCGTCGGCCAGGGCATCGGGGTTGCTGGCGTCGCTGAGCAAACGATCGAGCGTGCCGAGGTTGGCCGCCAGTGCCCGCAATGACCGCAACAGTCCGCGCCACGCCGGGTTGCTCTGAATGCGCAGGTGTTCGAGGGAGGCGTGCAGGTCGCTCAGGGCTTCAGCGAAGCTGGCGTCATAGATGAACGGCTGGCGCATCTGGATCGACTCGGCCAGCGCCCGGCAGGCCTTGCCTTGCTGGCGCAGCAGGCGCTGGCAGCGGAACATCACGTCGCTGTGAAAGAAGGCATCGGCGAGGGCGTTGTAAGGGTAGTGCGAGGAACTGGCGCGCTCGTGAATGTCCTGAGCGAGGAAGTACAGCTTCAGGTAACGGCTGAGTTTCGAGCCCGGCCGACCGTTGCCGACCCGGTGCAGGATGATTTCCTTGGCGGCGTTCAGTGCGGCCACGACACGACCGTTTTGCTGCGCCAGTTCCAGTCGACGCGCTTCCACGTCCATCTGGCGGATCGGCTCGAACAGCGACGATTTCAGCTTCAGGTAAAAACCCAGTTCGCGGAACAATCGCGCCAGGCTTTGTTGCACCGGCTGATTGGAAAACATCGCCTGCCACAGCACTGAGAGCAAGCCGTACCACGCTGCACCGGCCACCAGCAGCATCGGCTCGTGCCAGAAATCGATGACTTCGCCGCCGCGCTGGTCCACGCCGATCATGGTGTAGACCGACAGAATCAACGTCGCCGAGGCAATCGCGCCATAGCGTTCACCCAAGGCGCCGAGCATGGTCAGGCCGAAACTGGCCAGGGCCAGGGCGATGACAAAAACGACGGGGTAGGGGAAGAGCAGTTCGACGGAGAGGGCGGCGACGCTGAAGCACACCAGCGTCACGGCCAGTGCGTTAAGGCGGCCTTGCCAACTGTCGTCGGTCTCGGCCAGGGCGCTGGCGATGATCCCGAGGAACAGCGGGATCAGCAGCCCCATTTCATCCTTGTACCAACACAGCGCCATGCTGCCGGTCAGGGCGATGAACACCCGTACGCTGTAGCTGAATTTATCCAGCGCCCAGAGGCGACGCAGAGACTGACTAAAGGGGGTCGATGACATGAAATGCGAGGGCCTTCCGAGGCGATGACGCTAAATTGAGCCAGTAATGACGTCGACGCAATGGCGCCGATCACATCTGACAGCAAAATCTGTTCCTTTAAAGATCACCACATCACCCATGTGGGAGCGGGCTTGCTCGCGAAGGCGGTGTATCAGTCAACAGAGATGTTGAATGTTATGGCCCCTTCGCGAGCAAGCCCGCTCCCACATTTTATTTGTGTACACCCTTGGGTCAGGCGTATTGCGCAGCAGCGTAGCCGGAGGCCCAGGCCCACTGGAAGTTGAAACCGCCCAGATGCCCGGTGACGTCGAGCACTTCGCCGATGAAATACAGGCCGGGGCTTTTCAGCGATTCCATGGTCTTGGACGACACCTCGTTGGTATCGACGCCGCCCAATGTCACTTCAGCGGTGCGATAGCCTTCAGTGCCGGCCGGCACCACTTTCCAGCTCGCCAGTTTTTCGGCGATGTCGGCGATTTCCGCGTGGGTGTACTGCTTCATTGGTTTGGAGACGAACCAGTTATCCGCCAGCAGGTTGGCCATCTTCTTGGTGAAGATTTCCCCCAGCAGGGTTTTCAGCTCGCTGTTCGGACGTTCGGCTTGCTGCTGTTGCAGCCAGCTCGGCACGTCGTGGTCCGGCATCAGATTGATCTCAACCGTGTCGCCGGATTCCCAAAACGATGAAATCTGCAAAATCGCCGGACCACTGAGGCCGCGGTGAGTGAACAGGATGTTCTCGCGGAAACTCTGGTCGTTGCAGCTCACCAGGCAATCCACCGACGTACCGGACAGCTCGGTGCACAGCTCTTTGAGCTGATCGGTGATGGTGAACGGCACCAGTCCGGCGCGGGTCGGCAGCAAGTCGTGGCCGAACTGCTTGGCCACCTGATAGCCGAAACCGGTGGCGCCCAGTGTCGGGATCGACAAGCCGCCCGTGGCGATCACCAGGGATTCGCAGGTGATCTGATCGAGGGTGGTTTGCAGCAGGTAGCCGCTTTCCATTTTCTCGATGTGCTGGATCGAGGTGTCCAGGTGCAGGCTGACGCCGACCTGATTGCACTCCTCGAGCAGCATCTCAAGGATGTCGCTGGATTTGTTATCGCAGAACAGCTGGCCGAGTTTCTTCTCGTGGTACGGCACGCCGTGTTTGGCGACCATGCCGATGAAATCCCACTGGGTGTAGCGCGCCAGGGCGGATTTGCAGAAGTGTTCGTTCTGCGAGAGGAAATTGCTCGGTTCGGTGTACATGTTGGTGAAATTACAGCGGCCACCGCCCGACATCAGGATTTTCTTGCCGGCCTTGTTCGCATGGTCGAGCAACATCACCTTGCGCCCGCGCCCGGCGGCGGTCAGCGCACACATCAAACCTGCGGCGCCAGCGCCAATGATCACGACTTCGGTAGAGCGCAAAACGGTGTCCTCATACAAAATTCAAATTCACTGATAAACCAATGTGGGAGCGGGCTTGCTCGCGAAAGCGGTGTGTCAGGCAGCTTAATGCCAACTGACACTCCCTCTTCGCGAGCAAGCCCGCTCCCACATTTGATCTCTGCCAGCCAGAAGATCTCTTACAGGATACGCACGCGCAGCGAACGGCCTTTGATCTTGCCGTCATTCAGGCGCTGCAAGGCTTGCTTGGCGATCCCGCGTTCCACCGCCACATAGGCCTGGAAGTCGAAAATCGCGATCTTGCCAACCTGAGCGCCCGGAATACCTGCATCGCCAGTCAGCGCGCCCAGAATGTCACCCGGACGCACCTTGTCTTTACGGCCAGCGCCAATGACCAGCGTGCTCATCACCGGCAGCAGCGGTGCGCCGCCCTGGGATTTGAGGTTGTCCAGCTGATCCCAGCTCAACGGCGACTTCTGCAGTAGCTCGATGGCCTGGGCGCGGTGCGCTTCGGACGGTGCGACCAGGCTGATCGCAATCCCTTTCTCACCGGCGCGACCGGTACGGCCAACACGGTGGATGTGGATTTCCGAATCACGGGCCAGTTCGACGTTGATCACCATGTCCAGCGCATCGATGTCCAGACCGCGAGCGGCGACGTCGGTAGCAACCAGCACCGAGGTACTGCGGTTGGCGAACATGGCGAGCACCTGGTCGCGGTCACGCTGTTCCAGATCGCCATGCAGGCCGACGGCGGAGATGCCTTTGGAGGTCAGGTGATCGACGGTTTCCTGAACCTGCTGCTTGGTGAAGCAGAAGGCGACACACGATGCCGGACGATGATGCGCGAGGACTTTGACCACGGCGTCCATGCGCTCTTCCGGGGAAATCTCGTAGAAGCGCTGCTCGATCTGCGTGTCGTCGTGGAACGCCTCGGCCTTCACGATCTGAGGCGTGCGCATGAATTTCGCCGCCAACTGCTTGATACCCGTCGGGTACGTGGCGGAGAACAGCAGGGTCTGGCGACGCGCTGGGGTCTGGGCAATGATTTCTTCGATGGAGTCGTAGAAACCCATGTCGAGCATGCGGTCGGCTTCGTCGAGGATCAGCGTGTTCAGGCCATGGAGCACCAGCGAACCTTTGCGCAAATGCTGCTGAAGGCGGCCCGGGGTGCCGACGATGATGTGCGCGCCATGCTCCAGAGAACCGATCTGCGGGCCGAATGACACACCGCCACACAGGGTCAGGACCTTGATGTTGTCTTCGGCACGGGCCAGGCGACGGATTTCCTTGGCAACCTGGTCGGCCAGTTCGCGAGTCGGGCAGATGACCAGCGCCTGGCAACCGAAGAAGCGCGGATTGATCGGGTTCAGCAGGCCGATACCGAAGGCGGCGGTCTTGCCGCTGCCGGTCTTGGCCTGGGCGATCAGGTCCATCCCCTTGAGGATCACCGGCAAGCTTTGCGCCTGGATCGGCGTCATCTCGGCATAACCCAAAGAGTCGAGGTTAGCCAGCATGGCGGCGGACAGCGGCAAAGTATTAAAAGCGGTGGCGATGGTGGTCACGGGACTGGCCTGCAAAACAAAATGTCGCGCAGTGTACCAGCCCGGTGGCCATTCGCCCTAAGGCTCTATGTGCTCTTCCGGACGCTTGACGCGCCGTCCGTCTTCCTTTGAGAGCTGAGAAAAGATCGTTGCGGCCAGCATCGCCATGATCCCGACCGTCACAAAGGTCAGCTGGAATGCGCCCAAAACCGTGTCCACGCCATCGTTGCCGATCTCCGCGGTGAACCCGCCGAGCAAGGCGCCGGCACAGGCAACGCCAAGGCTCAGGGACAATTGCGCGACCACCGACAGCAGGCTGTTGCCGCTACTGGCGCTGGCGTCGTCGAGGTCGATCAGGGTGACGGTGTTCATTGCGGTGAACTGCAAGGAGTTGATCGCCCCCAGAATCGATAACATCACCAACAGCAACCAGTACGGCGTTTGCTCGCTGACCAGCCCCATGCTCGCCAACATCAGCCCCAGCGCTAACGTATTGCCGGTGAGCACGATGCGATAGCCCAAACGTTCGATCAGCGGTCGCGCCACCGACTTGGCGACCATCGCTGCCGCCGCCAGTGGCAGCATGCTCATCCCGGCCTGGGACGGCGAGTAACCCAGCGCCACTTGCAGCAGCAACGGCACGAGAAACGGCAGGGCGCCGCTGCCCAGACGGGCGAACAGGTTGCCGAGGATGCCCACGGCAAACGTCCGGGTCTTGAACAGTGACGGCGCGAACAGCGGATTATCGATGTGCCCGGCCCGCAACCAGTACGCCGCCAGACAGGCCATGCCGGCGAACAGCAGCAACATCACCCGCAAGTGCGGCAGGTGCAGTTCGCCGAGGCCTTCCATGGCGATGGTGATCAGCACCATCGCCGCGCCGAACAGTAAAAAGCCCAGGCTGTCGAAGCGGGTGCGTTCGGTGCCACGCAGGTCGGGGATGAATTTCCACACGGCGTAACAACCGACGGCGCCGACCGGCAGGTTGATCAGGAAGATCCAGTGCCAGGTCAGGTATTCCACCATCCAGCCGCCCATGGTCGGGCCGATCAACGGGCCGAGCAGGCCGGGGATGGTGATGAAGCCCATGATTCGCACCAGCTCCGAACGCGGATAGGCGCGCAACACCACAAGTCGCCCGACCGGCAACATCAGCGCACCGCCCAGACCTTGAATCACCCGCGCGCCAATCAGCAGGCTCAGGGTGTTCGACAGTGCGCAGAGCAACGAGCCGAGGCTGAACAACAGAATCGCGCTGAAGAAGATTTTCCTGGTACCGAAACGGTCGGCGATCCAGCCTGAGGCAGGGATCAGCAAGGCGACGGTGAGCATGTAGGCGATGATCACGCCCTGCATGCGCAAGGGGTCTTCGGCCAGGTCTCGGGCCATGGCGGGCAGGGCGGTGTTGAGGATGGTCCCGTCGAGGGATTGCATGAAGAACGCGATGGCGACAACCCACGGCACCCAGCGGGCGGTGACAGCGTCGAGAGGCGGGCGGTTGGGCATGGGACCTCTTGTGGGAGAAGTGTTAATGCAATGTCATGGTGGGTCGCAATTCATGTGGGAGCGGGCTTGCTCGCGAAAGCGTTCGATCAGTCAGCATTGATGTTGAATGTAATGACCTCTTCGCGAGCAAGCCCGCTCCCACATGGACGGCGATCATCCTGGGGGGCGCGAGCCGGCTCCGGGCGGCGTTCCGACGAAACTTTCTACAGCGTCAACGTAAGGCGGCTGATCAGCGCCCCCGGCAACAACGCTGACGCTGTGGCCCGCTGGCTGTAAGTGCTCGCCGACAGCAGCAACTCGCGCTCCTCGGTCAATGCTTCCAGCTGCGATCCCAACAAACTGTAGGCACTGTCATCAAACCGCATGGTGCTCACCGGCGCCTGAATCTCGCCGTTCTCGACCCAGAAGGTCGCAAACCGCGTCATGCCGGTCAGGCGTGCCGCCGGCTGATCGGAGTAGTTCAGGTACCACAGGTTGCTGATGTACAAGCCCGTGCCTAATTGCTTGAGAATCTCTGCATCAGGCAACGTACCGGCGGCCATGTTCACTGCGCTTGGCATTTCACCGCCGCTGGCGCCGTTGGCGGTCAGGCCGTACTCGGCTGCACTGCGTGAACTGACCATCTGCGCGCCAGCCTTGCCGTTGACGATCAACCCCAGATCGCTGCGCGGATAACCTTCGCCGGAGAATGCCGGGCTCAACGAACCACTGACCTTTTCATCCACCGACACCAACGGGCTGAACGCACTGTCGCCCGCGTAAAGCTTCTGCAGCGGGCTGTTTTTGCTGGCAATCGACTGCGCCGAGAAACCGCCCCAGCCCAGCATGTCCATGATTTCTCCCAGGGCTGCCGGTGCCAGATAGGCGCGATACTGACCCGGCGCCAGGGTGTGTTGCGGTCTGCCCAGAAACGCCAACTGCTCGCGTGCCTGCGCAAAGCGCTTGGCAAACCCTTCGCTGTTCCAGTCGTGCCCGGCGTAACTGGCTTTCACCGCCTGGCCGTTTTCATGGACCAGACTGAAATCAAAGTTGAAGCTGTTGGCCTGGTGCCAGCCGAACGCGCCCGAAGAACTGGCGAAACCGCGACTGATCGGGCCGGCGGCGTAGAAACCCACCAGGTCCAGCCCTTCGGCGGCCTGGGTGATTTCGGCGACCACTTGCTCGGTGTCCGGCAGCGGATGCTCCTGCACATTCTTGCTCTGCCAGCCGTTGTGGTTGAGCAGCAGGTACGGATCCTGCGGCAGCAACGGCAAGGTTTCGCGCAGCTGTTGCAGACCTTCGGCCAGGCGCTGCATATCGACGGCGGCATCACCCGACAGCGTGATGTTCAGGTCGGCGTGGCGCCCCTCGTTGATCAGTTTGAAACCGACGCTCGCCTGTTGCACTTGCCCGGCCTGACGGACCTTGGCGTGGTTGAAGCGCACGAAGGCCGAGGATTCGGCGGCGTAGCTGAGGGTGAATTGTTCCGGCTCGCGAATCGCATCGCGCAGCCAATTGACCAAGGCCTTGAACGCATCGGCCTGATTTTTTGGGGCGCTTTTAAAGTCAGTCATCAGGCATCTCCCCCAAACACATCAACGTTGCTGAACACACAGGCCGGCGAGGCATGGCCGACGCGGATCACCTGGTTCGGTTCGCCTTTGCCGCAGTTCGGCGTGCCCAGCACCTTGACGGAGTTGGCATCGCCAACGGCGCTGAGGCTTTTCCAGAACTGCGCGGAAATCGCCCGGTAGTTCGGGTTCTTGACCACGCCTTTGAGTTCGCCGTTTTCGATCAACTGGCCCCATTCACAGCCGAACTGGAACTTGTTGCGGGCATCGTCGATGGACCAGGACCGGTTGGTGCTCATCAAGATGCCGTGCTCGATGTTGCCGATCATCTGCTCCAGCGGTTGATCGCCGGCCTCGATGTTCAGGTTGGCCATGCGATCGATCGGCGGACGGTTCCAGCTGCAGGCGCGGCTGTTGGCCACGCCCTCCATGCCCGCGCGAAACTGCGACAGCGCGCCGCCCAATGGGCGCAGCAGCAGGCCTTCTTTAATCAGGAATTGTTTGCTCGCGGCAGTACCGTCGTCGTCATGGCCATAGCTGGCGAGCTGCTCGGGGATGTCCGGATCGAAGGTCACGTTGAGCAGTTTGGAGCCGTATTGCAGGCTGCCAAAGTCTTCGGCCTTGACGAAACTGGTGCCGGCGTAATTGCGCTCGTCACCGAGGATGCGGTCCAGTTCCAGCGGGTGACCGATGGACTCGTGGATCTGCAGCATCATCTGGTCCGGCATCAACAGCAGGTCACGCGGGCCTTTCGGGGTGTTCGGCGCCAGCAGCAATTGCAGCGCCTGATCGGCGATTTTCGGACCAGCGCCGACCAGGCCACAGCGGCTGATCACATCAAAACCGCCCTGTTGACCGAAGTTCTCGCGGCCCAGGGTTCGGGTCTGGCTGTCGTTGCCGTCGTAGGCGGTGACTTCCAGGCTCGGGTAGACGAACCGCTGAGCCTGGCGCAGTTCGGCGCCGGCGTTGCTGAGGTAGATCTGTTCGACGTTAGTGATGCCGATGCTCACTTCCCAGTTCACCAGGCGCTCGTCCTTGGGCACGGCGGCGGATTCAGCGCCGAGCAGTTGGTAGCAATCGCTCAAGGACGGGAAGGGCTGGTCGAGGTTCGGCGAAAAGTAGTCGGCGCGGTCGCTGGAGACCCCTTGCGCGCTCAGGTCGAGCAGGGCGTGGGGCTTGAGTCGGCGGGCTTGTTGCTCGGCCTTCTCCAGTGCGGCTTGCAGGCCTTGTTGCGACAGGTCGTTGGTCGCGGCGTAGGCTTCGACGCCGTTGACCCGAACGGTCAGCATCGCGCCTTCGTCACGGCTCAGGCTCGGAGGTTCGGCGACATTCTTGCGCACTGACAGGTACTGGCCGGACTCGCGCACATAACGCAGCGAAAAGAATTCAGCGCCCGTGCGCAAGGCAGCGAAGCGCTGCTTGAGCTGGGGATGGAAATCGAACATTCGGGAACCTCCTTGGTATGGAGTGGCGGTGTATCGATGTCGCGAGGGGGGTGAAACGTTTGCGTGGCGCTAGATTAGGCCTGCGTGGGGGGTAGGATCAAGCTTGGAGAGGTGTAGGAAAGGTTTACCAGGAGAGGTGTAGTGTTTGGTCGGGCCCCTTCGCGAGCAAGCCCGCTCCCACATTGGATCTGTGTCGTTCACAAATCCAATGTGGGAGCGGGCTTGCTCGCGAAGGCAGCACCGCGGTGTTACGACTTACTGAGCGGTCAGGCTCACATCCCGCAACGGCTTGCCACGCACCGGCGCATCGCCAGCCACGAAATAGGCAGCCTTGCTACGCGGCAACGGCTTGCGACCACGGATCTTGTCGGCGATTTTCTCGGCGATCATGATCGTCGGCGCGTTCAGGTTGCCGGTGGTGATGATCGGCATGATCGAGGCATCGACCACACGCAGGCTCTGCATGCCGTGCACACGACCTTCAGCGTCAACCACGGCCATGTCGTCGGTGCCCATCTTGCACGAGCAGGACGGGTGGAACGCGGTTTCGGCGTGTTCGCGGATGAACTTGTCGAGCTGCTCATCGGTTTGCACGTCGATGCCCGGGCTGATTTCGCGGCCACGGAAAGCGTCCAGTGCAGGCTGTTGCATGATTTCACGGGTCAGGCGGATGCCGTCGCGGAATTCCTGCCAGTCCTGCTCGGTGGCCATGTAGTTGAACAGGATGCTCGGGTACTCGCGCGGATCCTTCGACTTGGCCTGGATGCGACCACGGCTCGGCGAACGCATGGAACCCATGTGCGCCTGGAAACCGTGCTCTTTCACACCGTTGCTGCCGTTGTAGTTAATCGCGACCGGCAGGAAGTGGTACTGGATGTTCGGCCAATCGAATTCCGGACGGGTACGAATGAAACCGCCGGCTTCGAACTGGTTGCTGGCGCCGATGCCGGTGCCTTTGAACAGCCACTCGGCACCGATGGCCGGCTGGTTGTGCAGCAGCAGCGACGGGTACAGCGAGACCGGTTGGGTGCACGCGTATTGCAGGTACAGCTCGAGGTGATCCTGCAGGTTTTCACCCACGCCCGGCAGGTCGTGGACCACCGGGATGTCGAGTTTTTTCAGCAGTTCGGCCGGGCCGACGCCGGAGCGTTGCAGAATCTGCGGCGAAGCGATGGCGCCGGAGCACAGCAGCACTTCTTTGCGGGCACGGGCTTCAACGCGCTCTTCAGCTGCGCCGATCAGGTAACGCACGCCGACCGCACGCTTGCCTTCAAACAGAATCTTGTCGGTCAGGGCGTGGGTGACGATGGTCAGGGTCGAGCGCTTCTTGGCGATGTCCAGGTAACCGCGAGCGGTGCTGGCGCGACGGCCGTTCGGCGTCACGGTGCGGTCCATCGGACCGAAGCCTTCTTGCTGGTAGCCGTTCAGGTCTTCGGTGCGCGGGTAACCGGCTTGCACACCGGCTTCAACCATCGCGTTGAACAGCGGGTTATTGCCGGCTTTTGGCGTGGTCACGCTGACCGGACCGTCGCCACCGTGGTAGTCGTTCGGGCCGATGTCACGGGTTTCAGCCTTGCGGAAATACGGCAGGCAGTTCAGGTAGTCCCAGTCTTCCAGACCTGGCAGTTTGGCCCAGTTGTCGTAGTCCATCGCGTTGCCGCGGATGTAGCACATGCCGTTGATCAGCGAAGAACCACCCAGGCCCTTGCCGCGACCGCATTCCATCCGGCGACCGTTCATGTGTGGTTCTGGATCGGTTTCGTAGGCCCAGTTGTAGCGACGACCTTGCAGCGGGAACGCCAAAGCGGCCGGCATTTGCGTACGGAAGTCTAAACGGTAGTCCGGGCCGCCTGCTTCGAGCAGCAGGACGGTGACGCCTTCGTCTTCAGTCAGACGGGTCGCCAGGGTGTTACCGGCCGAGCCGGCACCGATGATGATGTAATCGAATTCTTGGGACATTGAATGCACCCTCTTTGAAGTTGGTCAGGTCGCGGTCGCCGATGCACCACTTGATTTGTGGCGAGGGAGCTTGCTCCCGCTCGGCTGCGCAGCAGTCGCAAGGCAGCGACCGTGTTCTGTCTGAATGAGCGCGGTGTCTGAAGTTGGGGCCGCTTCGCAGCCCAGCGGGAGCAAGCTCCCTCGCCACAAAAGGCCCCAGCCTCAGGTTCCGCGTCAGATCAGAAAACCGAGGCGTAATCGCCCAGTTCGACCTGTACCGATTTGATGCGTGTGAAGTTGTTCAGCGAGCTGATGCCGTTCTCACGGCCCACACCCGACTGCTTGTAGCCGCCGACCGGCATCTTGGCGTCGGACTCGCCCCAGGCGTTGATCCAGCAGATACCGGCTTCCAGTTGATGAATCACGCGGTGAGCGCGGTTCAGGTCCTTGGTGACGACGCCAGCGGCCAGGCCGAACTCGGTGTCGTTGGCACGACGGATCACTTCTTCTTCGGTTTCGTAGGTCAGGATGCTCATCACCGGGCCGAAGATTTCTTCGCGAACGATGGTCATCTCGTCGGTGCAGTCGGTGAACACGGTCGGTGCCACGAACGCGCCTTTGGCGAATTCGCCTTCGGTCAGACGGCTGCCGCCGCACAGAACGCGAGCGCCTTCTTCCTTACCTTTGGCGATGTAACCCAGCACGCTTTCCATGTGGGCGAAGCTGACCAGCGGGCCGAAGTTGGTGTTCTCGTCTTGCGGGTTGCCGACGCGGATGCGCGCAACGCGTTCAACGATCTTGGCTTCGAAAGCGGCTTTCAGGTGGCTCGGTACGAACACGCGAGTGCCGTTGGTGCAGACCTGACCGGAGCTGTAGAAGTTGGCCATCATGGCGGTGTCGGCGGCGCGGTCGAGGTCGGCGTCGTCGAAAATGATCAGCGGGGATTTGCCGCCCAGTTCCATGGTCACGTCTTTCAGCGACGAGGCGGAAGCGCTGGCCATGACTTTCTTGCCGGTGTCGGTGCCGCCGGTGAAGGAGATTTTTTCGATGCGTGGGTGCTCGGTCAGCCAGGTACCGACTTCACGGCCGCTGCCGGTCAGCACGTTGAACACGCCAGCCGGAACGCCGGCTTCGGTGTAGATCTCGGCCAGTTTCAGCGTGGTCAGGGAAGTGACTTCGCTTGGCTTGAAGATCATCGCGTTGCCGGCCGCCAGGGCAGGTGCGGATTTCCACAGGGCGATCTGGATCGGGTAGTTCCACGCGCCGATACCGGCCACGATGCCCAGCGGCTCGCGACGGGTGTAGACGAAGGAAGTGGTGCGCAGTGGAATCTGCTCGCCCTCGATGGCCGGCACCAGGCCTGCGTAGTACTCCAGCACATCAGCGCCGGTGACGATGTCGACGTACTTGGTTTCGGAGAACGACTTACCGGTGTCCAGGGTTTCCAGGGCGGCCAGTTCATCGTTGCGCTCGCGCAGGATGTCGACGGCACGACGCAGGATGCGCGAACGCTCCATGGCGGTCATCGCAGCCCAGATTTTCTGACCCTTTTCGGCGCTGATGACAGCGCGCTCGACGTCTTCCTTGGTCGCACGTTGTACGGTTGCGAGGACTTCACCGTTAGCCGGGTTGATGGCTTCGAAGGTGGCGTCGCTGCTGGCGTCGGTGTAACCGCCGTCGATGTAGAGTTTTTGCAGTTCGAAACGGGCCATAAAGTCCTCGCAAGTGCATAAGTTAAGTGGCGTTAACCACCGGGCGTGCCGTAAAGCCTTGGCAACGCTGGTCAGTGGCGGTTCAGGTGCTGAGCGGTTCTGTGTGCTCTAACTCACCTGCTTGGCCAGTTGGATATCCATGTATTCGTAAGCGATTCGTTGCGCCTGCTCGGTGTCGAAAGCATCTCCCGACAGCGCGCCGCGCAACCACAAACCGTCAATGAGGGCTGCCAGGCCACGGGCGGCGCTGCGCGCTTGATCAAGCGGCAACGCACGGCGGAACTGGCAGCACAGGTTGGAATACAGACGGTGATCGTTGATCCGCTGCAACCTGTGCAAAGACGGCTGGTGCATGCTGGTGGCCCAGAAGGCCAACCAGGTTTTCATTGCCGGGCCATTGACCTGGCTGGCGTCGAAGTTGCCTTCGATAATCACCTGCAGATGCGCCCGTGGGCTGTCATCTGCCATCGCCTGACGGCGCGCGGTGACGTTCTCGCTGAGGACGCTCATCAGATACCGCATCGTGGCGGCGATCAGGCCATTCTTGTCCTGAAAATAGTGACTGATGATGCCATTCGAGACACCGGCCAAACGGGCGATCAGCGCAATGCTGGCGTCCCCCATTCCGACCTGATCTACCGCCTGCAATGTGGCTTCGATCAACTGCTGGCGGCGGATGGGTTGCATACCGACCTTGGGCATCGTGCATATCTCCTTAGGCCTTCCGGCGGACGTAAAACGTCTAGCGGATTGAGGGCCAGTCTATTTTGTTTTGATTGAACGTTCAATCAACAAAGAATAAGATCTGCGACAATTCGTCGCTACCTACAGGTTTTTCCTACATGTAGTTGGCGGAAAAACGACATCTGAAAATGCTCGAAACCCACACGCTCAGGCGTTCAGGGGTTTCGGGCTTTTTTCGGGCTGTCTTTATATCACCCGCTGGTCGGCTGCCAACTAACCGAATGGTCGGGTAACGCGTTGCCTTGTGTTTTTCTCTCGCACTGCCTGGAGCATCTGTGCCATGAGTTCTGCCTCTCTAATAAAGACCCCACCCGAGAAGGTGACGGTCAACGGTTGGGTGTTCTACACCTCTACCGCGTTGATCCTGTTGTTGACCGCCATTCTGATCGTCGCCCCGCAAGAGGCCGGCAGATTGCTCGGTATTGCCCAGGCGTGGTTGTCCCGCAGCTTCGGCTGGTACTACATGGTGGTGATCGCCGCTTACCTGGTGTTCGTGGTCGGCCTGGCGTTTTCGTCCTACGGCAAGCTCAAGCTGGGGAGCAAGGACGACACCCCGGACTTCAGCTACGGCGCCTGGGCGGGGATGTTGTTCTCGTCGGGGATCGGCATTTCGCTGTTGTACTTCGGTGCTTCCGAGCCGCTGGACCACTACTTCAATCCGCCGGAAGGCGTGGCCGCCAGCAACATGGCCGCCCGTCAGGCTGTGCAGCTGACATTCCTGCACTGGGGCCTGCACGGCTGGGCGATCTACGCCTTGGTCGGCCTGGCGGTTGCTTACTTTGCTTACCGTCATAACCAGCCGCTGGCGTTGCGTTCGGCGCTGTATCCGCTGGTCGGCGAGCGTTGGGTCAAAGGCGCGGCCGGTCATGCAGTGGACGGCTTCGGCATGTTCGTGACCCTGCTGGGTCTGGTGACGAACCTGGGGATTGGTTCGCTGCAAGTGTCGTCGGGGCTTGAAAACCTGTTCGGCATGGAACACAGCAACACCAACCTGCTGATCGTGATCATCGTGATGAGCACCGTGGCGACCATCGCGGCTGTCTCGGGTGTGGAAAACGGTATCCGCCGTCTGTCCAACCTGAACATCGTGCTGTTCAGTGGCCTGCTGATTTTCGTGCTGCTGTTCGGCCCGACCCTGCACCTGCTCAACGGCTTCGTGCAAAACATCGGCGACTACCTGAACGGCGTGGTGCTGAAGACCTTCGACCTCTATGTGTACGAAGGCGACAGCGAGAAGTCTGACCGCTGGTTGGGCCTGTGGACCCTGTTCTACTGGGCCTGGTGGATTTCCTGGGCCCCATTCGTCGGCATGTTCATCGCGCGTATTTCCCGTGGCCGCACGGTGCGTGAACTGGTCGCTGGCGTGCTGCTGATTCCACTGGGTTTCACCCTGGCATGGTTGTCGATCTTCGGTAACTCGGCCCTGGACCTGGTGATGAACCATGGGGCGGTGGAACTTGGCAAGACGGCGCTGGAACAGCCGTCGATGGCGATTTACCAACTGCTTGAGCACTACCCAGCGTCGAAAATCGTAATCGGCGTGTCGATCTTTGTTGGTTTCGTGCTGTTCCTGACCCCGGCGGACTCCGGCGCGGTGATGATGGCCAACCTTTCCTGCAAGGGCGGCAACGTCGACGAAGACGCCCCGCACTGGCTGCGGATCTTCTGGTCGGCGGTGATCACGCTGGTGACCATCGGCCTGCTGTTCGCCGGTAACTTCGAAGCCATGCAAACCATGGTGGTGCTGGCCGGTCTGCCGTTCTCGGTGGTGCTGGTGTTCTTCATGTTCGGCTTGCACAAGGCGATGCGCCAGGACGTGCAGATCGAACAGGAGCAAGCGGAGCTAGCAGCCCGTGGTCGTCGTGGTTTCAGCGAGCGTTTGACGCAGCTGGACTTGCAGCCGAATCAGTCGATTGTTCAGCGTTTCATGGACAAGCAAGTCAGCCCGGCGCTGGAAGATGCGGCAGTGCAATTGCGCGCTCAGGGTCTGGATGTGCAGACGTTGCTGGGCAAATCGAAACGCTGCATGGGCCTGCGGATCGAGATGGAAGAGGGCAACCCTTTTGTCTACGAAGTAAGCCTGGACGGCTATCTGGCAGCGGCGAGCGACACGGTGTCGGCTGAAAGTGCTGATGAACCGCGTGCACGTTATTACCGCGCCGAGGTGTACCTGCACAACGGCAGCCAGGACTACGATTTGATGGGCTTCACTCAGGATCAGATCACCCGTGACGTGCTCGATCAGTTTGAAAGCCATCGGCAGCTCCTTGGCCGGGTCTATAGCTGAGTTGTGAGTAGCGCGATGTTCCAGTGACATCGCGTTGTATTCTTCGCGAGCAAGCCCGCTCCCATAGGTAACCGAGTTCTATCAGGGACATGCGGTCGAATGTGGGAGCGGGCTTGCTCGCGAAGAGGTCATCAACCGCAAAGCTGCGTGACCTGATATCCCCTTAAACAAAAACGCCGCGATCTCTCGCGGCGTTTTTGTGTGTGTTGCCTTACCCCAGGTTCTTGCCGAGCAGTGCGTGATACAGCTCGCTGTCACCCAGAATCCCGACCACCTTGTTGTTGTCGTGCAATACCAGCTTGTTGCCTGTCTGATATCGAATCTGCAGCGCGTCGCGCATGCCGATGTTCGAGTCCACCAGCGTCGGCCGACGACCCAAACCTTCAACTGCTTGCCCAGGGATCCAGTTCTGCAGGTCCAGGCTCGCGCCATTCTGGCGTGCGCCTTTGATGGTGTTGCCTTCGGCCAGGTCCAGCCAGGAATCACCGCCCGGATCGAGGCATACCGAACCGTTGATGCGTTTGCAGTTGTCCAGGGTGCGCATCAGGCTGCGACCGCACAGCACGTTCAGCGGATTGGTGTGGGCGACGAAGGTCCGCACGTAATCGTCCGCAGGGTTCAACACGATCTCTTCAGGTTTGCTGTACTGAATGATCCGACCGTCTTTCATGATTGCAATACGGCTGCCGAGCTTCAGGGCTTCATCGAGGTCGTGGCTCACGAAAACGATGGTCTTGCTCAGCTTGCGTTGCAGTTCCAGCAGTTCGTCTTGCAGGCCTTGGCGGATCAGTGGGTCGAGTGCCGAGAACGGTTCGTCCATCAGCAGGATGTCGGCGTCCATCGCCAGGGCACGGGCCAGGCCCACGCGTTGTTGCATACCACCGGACAGCTCGTTGGGTTTCTTGTTGCGCCATTGGGTCAGGCCCACCAGCTCAAGCTTTTCATCCACCAGTTTGCGGCGTTCTTTCTCAGGGCGACCCTGCATTTCCAGACCGAAACTGATGTTCTCGCGCACCGTCAACCAAGGCATCAGGGCGAACTTCTGGAACACCATCGCAATGCGCTTGGTGCGCATCATTTTCAGTTCTGCCGGAGTGCAGGAGGCGATGTCGATCTGCTTGCCTTCGTGCTCGACGAACAGCTTGCCGCGGCTGACTGTGTTAAGGCCGTTGATGCAGCGCAGCAGACTGGACTTGCCGGAGCCGGAAAGGCCCATCAGTACGCAGATTTCACCTTTTTCGACGTCCAGGCTGGCCTTTTCGACCCCAACGATCTGCCCGGTCTTTTTCAGGATCTCGTTACGGGTCATGCCTTGATCCAGCAGCTTGAGTGCCTCGCGTGGATCCTTGGAGAAGATTACGTCGACGTCTTCGAAGCGAATAATGCTCATGCGTCACCCCCTACTTTAGCTTCGGGTTGTTTGCAGATACGGTCGAGCATGATCGCCAGCAGTACGATCGCCAGGCCGGCTTCGAAGCCCAGGGCGATATCAGCAGTGTTCAGTGCGTTGACCACGGGTTTGCCCAGGCCATCGGCGCCCACCAGTGCCGCGATCACCACCATCGACAGCGACAGCATGATGCACTGGGTGATACCGGCCGCGATGCTTGGCATGGCGTGGGGCAGTTCGATTCGCGAGAGCAGCTGACGTCGCGAGCAGCCAAAGGCCTTGCCAGCGTCCATCAATTCTTCCGGGACATCGCGAATACCCAGGTAAGTCAGGCGGATAGGTGCGGCAATCGCGAACACCACCGTAGAAATCAGACCCGGGACCACACCCAGACCGAAGAGGGTCAGGGTAGGAATGAGGTACACGAAGGTCGGTACGGTCTGCATCAGATCGAGCACCGGACGCATCAGTGTGTAAAACATCGGTTTATGCGCGGCGACAATGCCCAACGGCACGCCGATGACCACGCAGACCAGGGTGGCGAACAACACCTGGGCAAGGGTTTCCATGGTTTCCTGCCAGTACCCCAGATTGAGGATCAGCAGGAAGGAGGCGATGACAAAAACGGTCAGGCCCCACTTTCGTTGAATGAAATGTGCCAGTAGCGCGATGAGGCCGATCAATGCCAGCGGGTTGAACCAGGTCAGCGCAAAAGTCACGCCGTGGATCATCGTTTCCAGTGACACGGCGATTGCGTCGAAGGTGCTGGCGCCGTGTTGCGTCAACCATTCAACGAAGCCCGCGATGTACTGGCCTAAGGGTATTTTCTGATCAATCAGCATGGTAGTGAACGTCCGCATGCAAGGAAATAAACAGCCCGGGCGAGCGAACTCGCCCGGCGTAAGCGATTACTGCGCGAGCTTGGCTTTCACGGCCTCCAGGCCTGGTTTACCGTCAATGGTGGTCACGCCAGCGAGCCAGGTATCGAGGACCTGTGGATTCTTTTTCAGCCAGGCCTTGGCGGCCGCGTCAGGCTTCATTTTGTCGTCCAGGACGTTGCCCATCAGGGTGCTTTCCATGTCGACGGTGAACTCCAGGTTTTTCAGCAACTGACCGACGTTGCTGCATTCCTGGACATAACCCTTGCGGGTGTTGGTCGCCACGGTGGCGGCACCGAAGTCCGGGCCGAAGAAATCGTCACCACCGGTGAGATATTGGATCTTGAAGCGCTTGTTCATCGGGTGCGGCGCCCAGCCGAGGAACACCACGGCGGTGTCGCGTTTCTGGGCGCGGTCGACTTGCGACAACATGCCCGCTTCGCTGGACTCGACGATCTTGAATCCGGCGTCTTTCAAGCCGAAGGCGTTCTTGTCGATCATACTCTGAATCAGACGGTTGCCATCGTTACCCGGCTCGATGCCGTAGATCTTGCCGTCGAGCTCTTTCTTGAATTTCGGAATATCAGAGAAGTCGTGAAGGCCTTTGTCATACAGCGCTTGAGGTACGGCGAGGGTGTACTTGGCGCCGGTGAGGTTGGTGCGCACGACGTCCACGGTGCCGGCATCGCGATAAGCCTTGATGTCGTTTTCCATGGTCGGCATCCAGTTACCGAGGAATACGTCCATGTTCTTGCCGTCGGCCAGGGACTTGTAGGTCACCGGCACGGAAATCATCGTGGTTTTGGTCTTGTAGCCGAGGGCATCGAGAACGACGCTGGTGGTGGCTGTGGTGACGGTAATGTCAGTCCAGCCGACATCGGAGAAGTTTACGGTGTTGCACTGAGCCGGTTCTGCGGCTTGAGCCAGAAACGGCAGACTCAGCATGGCGGCCAACAACAACGACGGGGAACCTTTCATGGATGGACTCCTTGGTGTTTTTTTTGGCAGTGTTCCGACTGGACCACCGCACTTATAGGTTGCGGTTGGATGGCGTTTTGGAGACATCTCTACCACGGCGCCTTGCAATCGAGTCGATACGATCATGTACCAGTGAAAATCTGACGCCTACAGGGTGCGTCGTAACCAGTACAGGGATGGTCGCATCCAGTGTCGGTGACGTCGTTTACAGCTTTTTTCAGCCCCTTTTGCCCCTCTGATCTGCAAAAAAACGGCGAAAACGCAGCGTCAAAGCCTCGCGGCGTTGGTGGGCATGAGTGCGTCGGTGTGAGACGTCGAACGACATGACAAAAGCCTGATGATGCGGCCATCTCGGCGGATTGCAGCTTGAGCGTAGCAGCTCCGTCACTGGGCGCTTTTGCGTCTGGAGTTGGCACATCCAGGAGTTCGGCAGTAATGGCTATCAGTGTTTTCGACCTGTTCAAAATCGGCATCGGTCCTTCCAGTTCGCACACCGTGGGGCCGATGCGCGCCGCGGCGTTGTTCGTGCAAGGTTTGCGTGAGCGGGGAGTTTTGGAACAAGTACGGCGCGTCGAAGTTCAGCTTTATGGTTCGTTGTCGGCCACCGGCATCGGTCACGGCAGCGACAACGCAGTGATCATGGGCCTGATGGGCGAGTGGCCGGACGCGATCGATCCGTCGCAAATCGGCATCCGCATTGAAACCCTGCGCGAAACCCACACGCTATTGCTCGACGGTCGCTTGTCGGTCCCGTTCATCTGGGCCCGGGATATGCGCCTGATCGACGAGAACCTGCCGTTCCACCCCAACGCCATGACGCTGATTGTCGAAGGTGATGACGGTGAGCTGCATCGCGATACCTACTATTCCATTGGCGGCGGTTTTGTCGTCGATGAGGCACAGGCTTCCAGCGGCGTGGTCGATCTGGATCGCACCGTGTTGCCGTACGATTTCTCCAGTGCCGTCGAGTTGCTCAGCCTCTGCAAGCAGCACAACCTGCGCGTTGCCGAATTGATGTTGGCCAACGAGAAGGTCTGGCGCAGCGAAGAGGAAATTCGCGCCGGCCTGATGACACTCTGGCGCGCCATGCAGGATTGCGTGGAGCAAGGCCTCAAGCACGAAGGCATCTTGCCCGGCGGCCTGAATGTGCGCCGTCGCGCGGCCAAATTGCACCGCAGCCTGCAAGAATTGAACAAGCCCAATGTGATCGGCTCGACCTTGAGCGCCATGGAATGGGTCAACCTGTTCGCCCTGGCGGTCAATGAAGAAAACGCCGCTGGCGGACGCATGGTTACGGCGCCGACCAATGGCGCGGCGGGGATCATTCCGGCGGTGCTGCACTACTTTATGAAGTTCAGCGAAGTGGTGACTGAAGCCAACGTAGTCGACTATTTCCTCAGTGCGGCGGCGGTCGGGATTCTGTGCAAGAAGAACGCTTCGATTTCCGGTGCCGAAGTCGGTTGCCAGGGCGAAGTCGGTTCGGCCTGCGCGATGGCGGCGGCCGGGCTGGCGGAGATTCTGGGGGCGACACCGGAGCAGCTGTGTAACGCGGCGGAAATCGGTCTGGAACACAACCTCGGCCTGACCTGCGACCCGGTGGGCGGGCTGGTGCAAGTACCGTGCATCGAGCGCAATGCGATTGCTGCGGTGAAAGCCATCAACGCGGCGCAGATGGCGCTGCGTGGCGACGGCCAGCACTTTATCTCGCTGGATCGGGTGATCCGCACGATGCGTGATACCGGTGCCGATATGCATGACAAATATAAAGAGACCTCGCGCGGTGGGTTGGCGGTTAGCGCGGTTGAGTGCTGAGACCGAGTTGATCTTGTGGTGAGGGAGCTTGCTCCCGCTCGGCTGCGTAGCAGTCGTAAAGATTTTAGGGCCGCTTCGCGCCCCAGCGGGAGCAAGCTCCCTCGCCACAGAAAGGTCATTTGCCAGAGAAGACCAGTCAAAACTGCGCACAAAGTGAACACCGAAATCAAAACGCGCCACGTTTTGGCGCGTCGCTTACAGATAAGCCCCTTGCCCCAGATCCGGGATCCAGGTTGGCCATTACCGCCTGTCACCTGTGCTTGCGGTGACACTCTTCACCAGGTCGCTGTAGCCCTGTTCCCACAAGTGCTACCGATTTGCTCAAGCCCAACGGGGCAGAGCGCCTCCCGCCGATAATGGCACTTATAACCCCCACTCCCGGCGCGGCTTATTTAGACGCGGCGCGACGTCGTTTTCAGGAGTTATTGAACAGCCATTCAACTTTAGGCATGGCATTTGCTCTGTCATTACAAAGCCCGTCTCCCACGCGAGAACGATGGCAATAACAAGAGCCTCCGCCTGAGGCCATCATCCGCTTTGTGTGAGGAGATACCGCGATGACGACGTTCAACTCCGGGGCCCAACCCCAGAACCGTGCGCCTCAATCCATCGGCTTTCTGCTGCTGGACAATTTCACGCTTATTTCTCTGGCCTCTGCAGTAGAACCCCTGCGCATGGCTAACCAACTGTCCGGCCGCGAGCTGTATCGCTGGACCACAATGACTGTCGACGGTGGTCAGGTCTGGGCCAGTGACGGTCTGCAGATCACCCCCGACTGCTCCATGCACAAAGCACCGGCCCTGGACACCATCATTGTCTGCGGCGGTATCGGCATCCAGCGCACTGTTACCCGTGAACACGTGTCATGGCTGCAAAGCCAGGCGCGTCAGTCCAAGCGTCTGGGCGCGGTCTGCACCGGTAGCTGGGCCCTGGCCTGCGCCGGTTTGCTGGACGGTTTCGATTGCAGCGTGCACTGGGAATGCCTGGCCGCTATGCAGGAAGCGTTTCCGCGTGTGGCCATGAGTACTCGTCTGTTCACCCTCGACCGTAACCGTTTCACCAGTTCCGGCGGCACCGCGCCGCTGGACATGATGCTGCACCTGATCAGCCGCGATCATGGCCGTGAACTGTCGGCCGCGATCTCGGAAATGTTTGTCTACGAACGCATCCGCAACGAGCAGGATCACCAGCGTGTGCCGCTCAAGCACATGCTTGGCACCAACCAGCCGAAATTGCAGGAAATCGTCGCGCTGATGGAGGCCAACCTGGAAGAGCCGATCGACCTCGACGAGCTGGCGGTGTACGTCGCCGTGTCGCGTCGTCAGCTGGAGCGGCTGTTCCAGAAATACCTGCACTGCTCGCCGTCGCGTTATTACCTGAAACTGCGCTTGATCCGCGCCCGGCAGCTGCTCAAGCAAACGCCGATGTCGATCATCGAAGTGGCGTCGGTGTGTGGCTTCGTGTCTACGCCGCACTTCTCCAAGTGCTACCGCGAATACTTCGGCATTCCGCCGCGTGACGAACGCGTAGGTTCCAACACCACCCAACAAGTGGCGATGATGCCACTGCCGCAAGCACTGGTGTTGTCACCGTTGTCCGGGCCGCTGTCGGCATTGAGCCAGGCGCGCAATGAGTCGACGTTTGCGAGCGTAAGGCTCTAAACCGCGGCGCCTTCATTCGCGAGCAGGCTCGCTCCCACATTAGATCGCGTTCCTCTGAGAGGAATCGGTCAACTGTGGGAGCGGGCTTGCTCCGGGCGGCGATCTGACGAAAGCGGTCTATCAGGCGCTACGGCTCTGCTGATACTCGGCCAACGCGGGCAGCAATTGCTTGTCGATGGCCTGGCGCACGGCCGGCAGGATGGTCGCACTGCTGGTGTACATCTGCTTGACCATTGTCCGCAGTTCCGTTGCCCGTTCGTTGTTCAAACCCCGTACCGCGCATTCGCAGGCCTGCTCAGCGGTTGCACCTGGGGGGACTGCAAATCCTAATGCCTTGAGCTGGCCCAACAGGTCTTCCTGGTCAATCAAATCGGTGTACATCATGACGCAATCCTTCTTCAGGGAACGGTGTCGTGGTTCGATTCTCATAGGGGTACGGAGTGGCGGCAAGGACGATTTGTCGCAATGGCCGCAATACCTATGAACAGGTCGTTTTCGGCTAACTTGCTACAGATGGGAGTGGGCACACTGGGATCAGCTGGTTTCACGATGGTTTGGTCACCCTCGCGCAACGGCTCCTCAACAGTACCCACCTCTGCCCCGATCCTGTCACGGCTTGATCGGGGTTTTTTTTGCCTGTGAATCAGGGAGGTATGAGTTGTCTGGACTGGCGCCATCGCGAGCAAGCCCGCTCCCACATGGGATCGCATATCCCTGTGGGAGCGGGCTTGCTCGCGAAGAACGATGACGCGGTCTAGCGTTGCAGCACCAAAATCCGCGACAACAATTCATCACGGTCGACATAGCAACCCTGAAAATGCCGTGCGCCGGTGGCGGGGTCGAAGGCGTTGCGGGCGTGGAGGGTGCGGCGGTTGTCGAAACACCACATTTCGCCAGGGTTTAACCGCGTCATCACGCGGAATCGCGCTTCCCGGGTCATCGCAATAAAGCGGCGGTAGGCGTGATAGAGCGCCGGCATCTGCTCGACCGACGCATCGAACGGACCGCGCAGAAAATTCGCCATGCGGATTTCTGAAACCTGCCCAAAGGCATCCAGCGCGATGATCGGCGCCAGGCAACGGTAGTCGCTGTGGCGGTCTTTGTTGCGGAACTCCACAGGGATTTCGCAGAGGCTTTTGAACGCTTCGGGATCTTCTTCGCGCAAGGCTTCGGCAATGGCAAAACCGTCGACGAAAATACTCTCGCCACCCTCGGCATCATTCACCAGGCAATGCAGAAATTGCAGCCCCGGTTGTAACTCCCGGGTCGGCAGGTCGCTGTGCAACGGCAGGTTGAAAGCGGTGTAGGCATTGCTGTCGGCATCGGCCTTGGATTGCACGTTGAACAGCACGCCAAAATTGCTCTCGCGGATGAAGGAAATCCGCTGGGCAATCAACTTCAACGAGCCCGGCTCGGTGGGCACACCGCGGACCTGAGTCAGGCCGGTATCGCGCACGGCCAGCAGCCATTGCAGCAAGGCATCGTTGTCGTTCATCAACGCCCGGTAGTCGAACACCGGCAGCGTCAGGTTGCTGTTCCAGAGCTGGCTTTTTGGCTTGGATGCCCGGCGTTCGGCGCGGGACTCGTCATCGTAGGCGTGGGCCCGTAGCCAGCCAGGATCGAAGCGGCTGAGATGGCCGTCCTGCCAATCGACACGCAGGCAGCCTTCAGCATCAACGCTGACGTCCGAGGGTTTCAGGTTTTCGGCGACGTCGACGATTTCCAGCACTTGCTCGCGGGTGACGGTGTAGACGCACAGCGGGCACGGGCAGTTGTCCCGCAGCCACTGATGATGAAACGGGCTGACACGGTCATCGGCCCACTTCACTTGAATTCGGTCCGCCAGGGTTTGTACGGCGGTCAACGCGCTGATCAACGGGTAGGTACGGAAGTCGGCAAAAGCGGCGGCGGTGTTCAATGGCGATCTCCTTGTTATTTTTTAGGGGGTAACGCGATCACTCGGCCAATGTAGTCGGGGGCGGGAAGGTCGGTTTGCTCGACGACGATGGCTCGCAGCTTGCTCAAGGTGTCTTCGCTGAACGGTGCGGAGCGCGGCCCGGCAAGGTCGACGTGCAACAGCATTTGCTCGTTGCCTGCCAGCTCCTGGTCGTCGCCCACCCGATGCAGGCTGTGATAGAGGTGCAGGCGTTTGCTGTCGTGGCCGATGATTTGGGTGTGCACTTCGACGTCGGTGTCGAGCTTCACTTCGTGCAGGTAATTGAGGTGCAGTTCGAGGGTGAACAACGAGTTGCCGCTGGCTTCGCGGTTGTTGCTGTCCATGCCCAGACGATCCATCAGCGCGTCGGTGGCGTAGCTGAAAATCAGCAGGTAGAAGGCGTCGCGCAGGTGGCCGTTGTAGTCGACCCAGTCGGGGATGATTTTGGTTTGGTAGGTGGTGAGGGTGGGCATGGTGTAGGTTCCAACATGAGTGGTGACTGGGCTGCCGTCTTCGCGAGCAAGCCCGCTCCCACAGGGGATCTGCTGGGTGACATAGATTGTATTCACACATCAAATCAACTGTGGGAGCGGGCTTGCTCGCGAAGGGGCCAGACCTGCTGGCCCATTAGCCTGGGGTTATTCGCTGAAGGCCATCCCATGCTTCTCTTTGGTGGTCTTCACCGCTTCCAGCACCGCCAGCAAGCAATCATCACGATAGCGCTCCAGCGCCGAAATGCTGTGCGTGCCCAACTGATCGCTGGTGCCATCCACCACATCATCAATCAACTTGTCGGTCAGCTCCGGCGCCGGTAGATACGTCCACGGCAACTGCAACGCCGGCCCGAATTGCGCCATGAAGTGCCGCATGCCCGCATCGCCACCCGCCAGGGTGTACGTCAGGAATGTGCCCATGAACGACCAGCGCAGACCCGCGCCAAAGCGGATCGCATCATCGATTTCGCCGGTGGTCGCCACACCGTCGTTGACCAGGTGCAGCGCCTCACGCCACAGCGCTTCGAGCAAGCGGTCGGCGATAAAGCCGGGTACTTCCTTGCGCACATGCAGCGGACGCATGCCCAAGGATTCGTAGACTTTCATTGCCGCTTGAACCGCTTGCGGGGCGGTGTTTTTGCCGCCCACCACTTCCACCAGCGGCAGCAGGTAAACCGGGTTGAACGGGTGGCCGACGACGCAGCGTTCCGGGTGCGTCGAGCTCTCGTAGAACTCGCTCGGCAACAGGCCGGAAGTACTGGAACCGATCAAGGCATTGGGCTTGGCCGCCGCGCTGATTTTGGCGTGCAGTTCCAGTTTCAGGTCAAGACGCTCAGGGGCGCTTTCCTGAATGAAATCCGCATCGCGAACGCATTCTTCGATAGTGGCGACAAAGCGCAGCCGATCCTGCGATGCACCTGGCGCAAGGCCCTGTTTCTCCAAAGCGCCCCAGGCATTGGCGACGCGTTTGCGCAGCGCGGCTTCGGCGCCAGGCGCCGGGTCCCAGGCCACCACGTCGAGGCCGTGGGCGAGGGCGCGGGACACCCAACCGCTGCCGATGACACCGCTGCCCAGGGCGGCGAAGGTTTTGATTTCAGTGATAAAGCTCATGGCGACGTCCTAAATGGTTCGGAGACCTAATGTGGGAGCGGGCTTGCTCGCGAAAGCGGGGTGTCAGTCGACAGAGATGTCGGATGTGACGGCCTCTTCGCGAGCAAGCCCGCTCCCACAGGTGAGGTGTAGGTTCGGGTTAACCGCGCTTGGTCAGGCCCATTTTTGCCCGGCCTTCTGCCGGGGTCAGAACACGGGCGCCGAGGCGGCTGAGGATTTCGCTGGCGCGCTCGACCAGTTGGCCGTTGGTCGCCAGTACGCCCTTGTCCAGCCAGAGGTTGTCTTCCAGACCGACTCGCACGTTGCCGCCCAGCAGCACCGCTTGCGCCGCCATCGGCATCTGCATGCGACCGATGCCGAAACCGGCCCACACCGCATTGGCTGGCAAGTTGTCGACCATGGCTTTCATGGTGGTGGTATCAGCCGGCGCGCCCCATGGGATGCCCAGGCAGAGCTGGAACAGCGGGTCGTCGAGCAATCCCTCCTTGATCAACTGCTTGGCGAACCACAGGTGACCGGTGTCGAAAATTTCCAGCTCGGCCTTCACGCCCAGCTCTTGAATGCGTTTGGCGCCAGCGCGTAGCTGGGCCGGGGTGGACACGTAAATGGTGTCGCCATCGCCGAAGTTCAGGGTGCCGCAATCGAGGGTGCAGATTTCCGGCAGCAGTGCTTCAACGTGGGCCAGACGGGTCAGCGGGCCGACCAGGTCGGTGTTCGGGCCGAACTCCATCGGGTTCTCGCCCGCGCCGATTTCCAGGTCGCCGCCCATGCCGGCGGTGAGGTTGACGATGATGTCGACGTCCGCCTCGCGGATGCGCTCCATCACTTCGCGATACAGCGCTACATCACGGCTGAATTTGCCGGTTTCGGGGTTACGAACGTGGCAGTGAACGACAGTGGCGCCGGCCTTGGCGGCTTCCACGGCGGCTGCGGCGATTTGTTTCGGGGTGACCGGCACGTGTGGGCTCTTGCTGGTCGTGTCGCCAGCACCGGTGAGTGCGCAGGTGATGATGACGTCGTGGTTCATGAGGCGGTTCCTGTTCTTTGTGGGAATGGCGGGCGTGATTAGTCGATTCGCAGCCCTGTCGGGCTGCGAGTCGGTGGTTCAATCGGGTTTATTTGATGGTCAGTTTCAGGTTGTCAGCTGCCGGTTTGCCATCGAAGGTGGTCACGCCTTCGAGCCAGCGTTGCTTGTCTTGCGGGTGATCTTTCAGCCATTGCTTGGCCGATTCGAAGGCGTCCTTGTGATCCAGCAGCGGCTGCATCATCCGGCTCTCGTCTTCGGCGGTGTAGGTCAGGTTGCTCAGCAAGCGACCGATGTTCGGGCATTGCTCGGCGTATTTCGGCGCGGTGACGGTCCAGACCGTGGCCATGCCTTCGTTCGGGCCCAGGGCGTCGTCGCTGCCGGTGAGGTAGGTCATCTTCACGTTGACGTTCATCGGGTGCGGCGCCCAGCCGAAGAACACCACGGCCTCTTTGCGTCGCACGGCGCGATCCACCGCCGCGAGCATGCCGGCCTCACTGGACTCGACCAACTGGAACTTGCCGAGGCCAAACTGGTTCTTGGCGATCATCGCCTTGATTTGGGTGTTGGCACCCGAACCTGGCTCGATGCCGTAGATCTTGCCGCCCAGTTCCTTTTCAAACTTGGCGATGTCGGCGAAGGTTTTCAGACCCTTGTCGGCGAGATACGTCGGTACGGCGAGAGTGGCGCGGGCGTCTTTCAGGCTTGGCGCCTCAAGCACCTTGACCTGATTGGCCGCGACGAACGGGGTGATGGTCTGGGTCATCAGCGGGTTCCAGTAGCCCAGGAACAAGTCCAGGCGCTGGTCGCGGATCCCGGCGAAGATGATTTGCTGGGAAGCGCTGGTTTGTTTGGTGTTGTAGCCGAGGCCATCGAGCAGGACTTGGGTCATGGCACTGGTGGCGATCACGTCGGTCCAGTTCACAACGCCCATGCGTACGTTCTGGCATGAAGCAGGTTCGGCCGCCATGACGCTGGCGCTCAAGAAAGCGGTACCGCTGAGTGCAAGAACACAGCTGCTGATCAGTCGTTTCATCTCAGGTTTCCTCGGCAGTTCGTTATTGTGGGTCCGGGCGTCTTCGTGCGCCGGTGATGCCCAAGTTACGCAGCTAAGGCCCTGTGAAAACGCACTGCGGCGACCAGCTCTTGCACTGCGGCGACCTGCGCTCTTGAATGCCGCGCGCAAGTGGCGTATCAACGTCCACACGCTTCCCGCCCTCTCGTTTCCTGCCAGTCGAGTGCGCTCCATGTCCCAGGATTTCTACTTCTTGTTGATGCCGGGCTTCTCGGCAATTGGATTTATCTCGGCCATCGAGCCGCTGCGGGTCGCCAATCGCTTTCGTGGCGAGCTCTATCGCTGGCATGTGCTCAGCGCGGACGGCGGGGCGGTACTGGCCAGCAATGGCATGTCGGTCAACGCCGATGCGGCGCTGGAGCCGCTGAAGAAAGGCGCTACCTTGCTGGTGGTCGCCGGATTCGAACCGCTGAAGTTCACCACCCCGGCCCTGGAACACTGGCTGCGCCGCCTGGACAACGAAGGCGTGACCCTCGGCGCCATCGACACCGGCAGTTTCATCCTCGCCGAAGCCGGGCTGCTCGACGGCCATCGCCTGACCCTGCACTGGGAAGCCATCGACGCCTTCAAGGAGTCCTATCCGCAGCTGAGCGTCACCCAGGAGCTATTCGAGATCGACCGCCGGCGCATTACCTCCGCCGGCGGTACCGCTTCCATCGACCTGATGCTCGACCTTATCGCCCAGGCCCACGGCCCGGAACTGGCGATCCAGGTCAGCGAACAATTCGTACTCGGCCGTATCCGCCCGCGCAAAGACCACCAGCGCATGGAAGTCGCCACGCGTTATGGCATCAGCAACAAGAAACTGGTGCAGGTGATTGGGGAGATGGAGCAGCACAGCGAACCGCCGCTGAGCACGCTGGAATTGGCCGAATCGATCAAGGTGACGCGACGGCAACTGGAGCGATTGTTTCGGTTGCACCTGAACGACACACCGAGCAATTTCTACCTGCGCTTGCGGCTGGAGAAGGCCCGGCAGTTGCTGCGCCAGACCAATATGAGCGTGTTGGAAGTGAGTATTGCGTGCGGTTTTGAATCGCCGTCGTATTTCACTCGAAGCTATCGGGCGAAGTTTGAGCGGTGTCCGCGAGAGGATCGGCGGCGGTTGGGGGATGGCCGGGAGCTTGTTTGATGAGGGGCTTGGACCTGACACAAAACCACTGTGGGAGCGGGCTTGCTCGCGAATGCGGTCATTCATGCAACATTAAGGTCGACTGAGACACCCCATTCGCGAGCAAGCCCGCTCCCACAGTTTTGATCTGCTGTGAATGTTACTTCTTCATCAGCGCCGAACAGGCCGCTTTGTACGCCTCGTGCTGATACTTGTTCAGTGTGGCCGGCAGTTCGAAATCGAATTTCTTGTTCTGCGCATTGATAGTTTGTGGCGACAGCAGCGTGACCTCGCAATTCTCCAGCAACTGGAAAACACCCTCGATCTTGAACGTGGTCGGCCCACCGGCAAACTCACCCTTCTTGCTGCGTTTCTTGATCGCAATCCGATCAATGGCGTTCTCGCGCACAAACGACGCCACCTGAGCGGCAAAGACTTTGACGTTCGCGGCTTCGTCGTCATCGTCTAGGGCGATTTTCTTGGTGTTCAGCGGGATGTGGCTCAGGACCTGATCGTCGAGGGAAGCCACGGCAATGATTGCTTCGCTGCCTTTGATTTCGATGCCGCAGATTTTCATTTGAATCCCTTTACTGGCTGAAGATGTTCAGCTTACAGGTCTGGTTGGCTGGAGTTTGTGCTTACTCCTGCCCAATCGACTCCAAAAACTCCGACCGCTCGTCACTCATCCGCGCCACGCAATCATTCTGCGCAATCGTGAACGCCTTGCTACCGGCTGTCGCCGGGAACGCTTCGACCGCGCAATCCGCATCCCGGGTCTTCAACCACTGCTGTTGAGCAACCTTGAGCTTGGCGGTGATGTCGGTCAGTTGCGCCGGGCTCTTGCCGTAGAGCGTCTGCATGCGCTCGTTCAGGCTTTTGTAGTTTTCGCTCAGCAGGTCTTCGGCGGTGGTTCTGCTGTAGACCGAGCATTCCAGGGTTTGAACCTCGTTTTCGACTTTGTCGCAGGGGTTATCGTCGGCTTCTTCAGCCGCGTGTACGCCGGTCGCTATCAGTGCCAAAGCCAGGAAGATCGATTTCATTGCGCCGCCGCCCGTTTTTCCAGTAAAGCATCCAGTAATGGCGCGAATTCTGGCCCATGCGCAGGCCCTTGAACAGGTGCCCCATGACGTCCGGCGACGACCCTTTGTCGCGGATTGACGCTTTCGGCAAACCCCCTGTCGTTTTTGCACCCGGCTGCCCCCTCCCTCAGGCATATGCTGGCCCCAAAGCGCCGGCACACGATTCGGCGCATGAATCGCTAATAGGGGACAGCCTGATGAGCCCAGCCGAATTGCACGCCGACAGCATCGTTATCGACGGTCTGATTATTGCCAAGTGGAACCGTGAGCTGTTCGAAGACATGCGCAAGGGCGGTCTGACCGCGGCCAACTGCACCGTGTCGGTGTGGGAGGGCTTCCAGGCCACCGTCAACAATATCGCCGCCAGCCAGAAGCTGATCCGCGAAAACAGCGACCTGGTGATTCCAGTGCGCACCACCGCCGATATCCGCAAGGCTAAAGAGCAAGGCAAGACCGGCATCCTGTTCGGCTTCCAGAATGCTCACGCCTTTGAAGACCAGATCGGCTATGTAGAGGTGTTCAAGCAGCTGTGCGTCGGTATCGTGCAGATGTGCTACAACACCCAGAACCTGGTTGGCACCGGTTGCTACGAGCGTGATGGCGGCCTGTCGGGTTTCGGTCGTGAAATCGTCGCCGAGATGAACCGCGTCGGCGTCATGTGCGACCTGTCCCACGTCGGCTCGAAGACCTCCGAAGAAGTCATCCTCGAATCGAAGAAGCCGGTCTGCTACTCCCATTGCCTGCCGTCGGGCCTGAAAGTCCACCCGCGCAACAAGTCCGATGAAGAACTGAAGTTCATCGCCGATCACGGCGGTTTCGTCGGCGTGACCATGTTTGCGCCATTCCTGGCCAAGGGCATCGATTCGACCATCGACGATTACGCCGAAGCCATCGAATACACCATGAATATCGTCGGTGAAGACGCCATCGGTATCGGCACCGACTTCACCCAGGGCCATGGCCAGGACTTCTTCGAATACCTGACCCATGACAAGGGCTACGCCCGCCGCCTGACCAGCTTCGGCAAGATCATCAACCCGCTGGGCATCCGCACCGTCGGCGAATTCCCGAACCTGACCGAAACCCTGCTCAAGCGCGGCCATTCCGAGCGCGTGGTGCGCAAGATCATGGGCGAGAACTGGGTCAACGTCTTGAAGGACGTCTGGGGCGAGTAAGCCACAGCACCTCTGAATCCTTTCCCCCGGCCGTCCGCGCCGGGGGCAACACCAAAATTTTCTGGAGTTAAGTTTCCATGGCCAAGATCGCCCCGCAATTGCCAATCGAAGTCGACAGCGAAACCGGTGTCTGGACCTCCGACGCCCTGCCAATGCTGTACGTACCGCGTCACTTCTTCGTCAACAACCACATGGGCATCGAGGAAGTGCTGGGCGCCGACGCCTACGCCGAAATCCTCTACAAGGCCGGCTACAAGTCCGCCTGGCACTGGTGTGAAAAAGAAGCTGAATGCCACGGCCTGGAAGGCGTTGCGGTGTTCGAACACTACATGAAGCGCCTGTCGCAACGCGGCTGGGGCCTGTTCAAGATTCAGGACATCGACCTCGACAAAGGCACTGCCAGCGTCAAGCTCGAACACTCCGCATTTGTCTACGTGTACGGCAAGGTCGGGCGCAAGGTCGACTACATGTTCACCGGTTGGTTTGCCGGTGCCATGGATCAGATTCTGCAAGCCCGCGGCAGCAAGATCCGCACCGTTGCCGAACAGGTTTACGGTGGCTCCGAAGAAGGCCACGACGACGGCCTGTTCACCGTCAAGCCGTTGTAAGTCGAGGAACCCGCCATGGCTTTCGAAGCAATGTTCCAGCCGATCCAGATCGGCAAACTGACCATCCGCAACCGCGTGCTCAGCACCGCGCACGCCGAGGTTTATGCCACCGACGGCGGCATGACCACCGACCGGTACGTCAAGTATTACGAAGAGAAAGCCAAGGGCGGGATCGGCCTGGCGATTTGTGGTGGTTCCTCCAGTGTGGCCATCGACAGCCCGCAAGGCTGGTGGAAGTCGGTCAACCTGGCCGACGACCGGATCATTCCACACTTTCAGAACCTGGCCGATGCCATGCACAAGCATGGCGCCAAGATCATGATCCAGATTACCCACATGGGGCGTCGTTCCCGCTGGGACGGTGAGCATTGGCCAACCCTGCTGTCGCCGTCGGGCATCCGTGAGCCGGTGCACCGTGCGACCTGCAAAACCATCGAGCCGGAAGAAATCTGGCGGGTGATCGGCAACTACGCCAGCGCCGCCGCACGGGCGAAGGCCGGTGGCCTGGACGGCGTCGAGCTGTCCGCCGTGCACCAGCACATGATCGACCAGTTCTGGAGCCCACGCGTCAACAAACGTACCGACGAATGGGGCGGCAGCTTCGAAAACCGCATGCGTTTCGGCCTGGAAGTGATCAAGGCTGTGCGCAAGGAAGTCGGCCCGGACTTCTGCGTCGGCATTCGTCTGTGCGGTGACGAGTTCCACCCGGACGGCTTGTCCCACGAGGACATGAAGCAGATCGCCAAGTACTACGACGACACCGGCATGATCGACTTCATCGGCGTGGTGGGTTCGGGTTGCGACACCCACAACACCCTGGCCAACGTTATCCCGAACATGAGTTATCCACCGGAGCCGTTCCTGCACTTGGCGGCCGGTATCAAGGAAGTGGTGAAGGCCCCGGTTCTGCACGCGCAGAACATCAAGGACCCGAACCAGGCGACCCGTATTCTGGAAGGCGGCTACGTGGACATGGTCGGCATGACCCGCGCCCATATCGCCGACCCGCACCTGATTGCCAAGATCAAAATGGGTCAGGTCGACCAGATCAAACAATGCGTCGGCGCCAACTACTGCATCGACCGTCAGTACCAGGGCCTGGACGTGTTGTGCATCCAGAACGCCGCGACCTCCCGTGAATACATGGGCGTACCGCACATCATCGAGAAATCGACCGGTGTGAAGCGCAAAGTCGTGGTGGTCGGTGCCGGTCCTGCCGGGATGGAAGCGGCGCGTGTGTCGGCCGAACGTGGCCACGACGTGACCCTGTTCGAGAAGAAAGAATTCATCGGCGGCCAGATCACTACCGCGTCGAAAGCTCCGCAGCGCGACCAGATCGCCGGTATCACCCGCTGGTTCCAGCTGGAATTGGCGCGTTTGAAAGTCGACCTGCGCCTGGGTGTGGCCGCCGATGCGGCAACCATTCTCGACCTGCGTCCGGACGTGGTGGTGCTCGCCGTTGGCGGCCATCCATTCCTGGAGCAGAACGAGCACTGGGGCGCGGCTGAAGGCCTGGTGGTCAGCAGCTGGGACATTCTCGATGGCAAGGTCGCACCGGGCAAGAACGTGCTGGTCTACGACACCATCTGCGAGTTCACCGGGATGTCGACCGCCGACTTCCTCGCCGACAAAGGCAGCCAGGTCGAGATCGTCACCGACGACATCAAACCGGGCGTGGCCATCGGCGGCACCTCGTTCCCGACGTACTACCGCAGCATGTACCCCAAAGAAGTGATCATGACCGGGGACATGATGCTGGAGAAGGTCTACCGCGAAGGCGACAAGCTGGTGGCGGTGCTGGAAAACGAATACACCGGCGCCAAAGAGGAGCGGGTGGTGGACCAGGTCGTCGTCGAAAACGGCGTGCGTCCGGACGAAGAAATCTACTACGCCTTGAAGGAAGGCTCGCGCAACAAAGGCCAGATGGACATCGAAGCCCTGTTCGCGATCAAGCCACAACCTTCGCTGAGCCAGGCGGGCGACGGCTACTTGCTGTTCCGCATCGGCGACTGCGTGGCGCAGCGCAACACCCACGCGGCGATCTACGACGCGTTGAGGCTCTGTAAGGATTTCTAAGGCTTGCACATAACCCTGTGGGAGCGGGCTTGCTCGCGAAAGCGGCGGGTCAGACGACATCGATGTTGAATGTCAGTCCGTCTTCGCGAGCAAGCCCGCTCCCACAGGAACCGAGTAAGGCATCTCGACCTGCAAGACCCCGAGGTCTTTGGGAGCTCCACCATGTTGAACACCCTTCTTCCAATCCTGTTGTTCGCAGCCCTGGGCCTTGCCGTCCTCGGCGCGTTGCGGCGGGTGGCTATGTGGCGCCGAGGCCGGGCTTCGAAAGTCGACCTGATCGGCGGCCTGTTCGCCATGCCCAAGCGCTATATGGTCGATTTGCACCATGTCGTAGCGCGGGACAAATACATCGCCAACACTCACGTCGCCACGGCTGGCGGTGCGGTGGCGTCCATTGTGCTGGCGATCCTGGTTCACGGTTTCGGCCTGCACAATCGCATTCTCGGTATTGCCCTGCTAATTGCCTCGGCGGTGATGTTCGTCGGTGCGATTTTCATGTTCCTGCGTCGTCGCAACCCACCGGCTCGCCTTTCCAAAGGGCCATGGATGCGTCTGCCGAAAAGCCTGTTGGCGTTCTCTGCGAGCTTCTTCCTGTTGACCCTGCCGGTCGCCGGCATCCTCCCGGAAAACTTCGGCGGTTGGGTGGTCGCTGCGATCCTCGGCGTTGGTGTGCTGTGGGGCGTATCGGAGTTGTTCTTCGGCATGACCTGGGGCGGGCCGATGAAGCACGCCTTCGCCGGTGCCTTGCACCTGGCCTGGCACCGTCGCGCCGAACGTTTTGGTGGCGGCCGCTCCACCGGTTTGAAACCGCTGGACCTGAACGACCCAACCGCGCCACTGGGCGTGGAAAAACCCAAGGATTTCACCTGGAACCAACTGCTCGGCTTCGACGCCTGCGTGCAGTGCGGTAAGTGCGAAGCCGCGTGCCCGGCGTTCGCCGCCGGCCAGCCGCTGAACCCGAAAAAGCTGATTCAGGACATGGTCGTTGGCCTGGCCGGTGGCACCGATGCCAAGTTCGCCGGCAGCCCGTATCCAGGCAAGGCGATCGGCGAACACGCCGGTAACCCGCATCAACCGATCGTCAACGGCCTGGTGGACGCTGAAACCTTGTGGTCCTGCACCACTTGCCGCGCCTGCGTCGAGGAATGCCCGATGATGATCGAGCACGTCGACGCCATCGTCGACATGCGCCGTCACCTGACCCTGGAAAAAGGCGCGACCCCGAACAAGGGCGCCGAAGTCCTCGAAAACCTGATCGCCACCGACAACCCTGGCGGCTTCGCCCCGGGTGGGCGGATGAACTGGGCGGCGGACTTGAACCTCAATCTGATGAGCGAGAAGAAGTCGGTCGACGTGCTGTTCTGGGTCGGCGACGGTGCCTTCGACATGCGCAACCAGCGCACTCTGCGCGCCTTCGTCAAAGTGCTGAAAGCGGCCAAGGTCGACTTCGCGGTACTGGGCCTCGAAGAGCGCGACAGCGGTGACGTGGCCCGACGTCTGGGCGATGAAGCGACCTTCCAGCTGTTGGCCAAACGCAACATCCAGACCCTGGCCAAATACAGCTTCAACCGCATCGTCACCTGCGACCCGCACAGCTTCCACGTGCTGAAAAACGAATACGGCGCCTTCGACGGCAACTACCTCGTGCAGCACCACAGCACCTACATGGCGGAAATTATCGGCGCTGGCGCCCTGAACCTTGGTCAGCACAAAGGCAGCAGCGTGACTTATCACGACCCGTGCTACCTCGGCCGCTACAACGGCGAATACGAGGCGCCGCGTGAAGTGCTGCGTGCCCTGGGCATCGAGATCAAGGAAATGCAACGCTCCGGTTTCCGCTCGCGCTGCTGCGGCGGTGGTGGCGGTGCGCCGATCACCGACATCCCGGGCAAGCAACGGATCCCCGACATGCGCATGGAAGACATCCGCGAAACCGGCGCCGAACTGGTGGCCGTGGGTTGTCCACAGTGCACCGCGATGCTCGAAGGCGTGGTCGAACCTCGGCCGCTGATCAAGGACATCGCCGAACTGGTGGCGGACGCGTTGCTTGAAGACACCGCGCCGGGAAAGCCTTCAGCACCGGCCAAACGTGAACCTGCGGAGGTGCATTGATGAGCGACATTATCCGCCGCGACCCACGCGCTGAATGGATCGCCCGCAACCGTCTGCACCCGCTGCACGCGGCCATGCAACCGGCGCAACACAGCTGGATGGGGCCTAACGGCGTCATCCGCAAGAATCCCCATGGCATCGGTTTTATCGGTCCCAACGGGATCAAGCGAATCGACCGCAGCGGCGCTCAACAGGGTGGGGCGACTAAACGCTCGGCCGCGGTTGAAGTGCAATTGCCGCTGCATCAAGTGCCGCAACCGGCGTTCTACATCAACGTGGTGCCGGACATGGTCGGCGGCCGCTTGAGCAGCCACGACCGCGACTTGCTCGGCCTGGCTCATCAGTTGGCCGGCAAGGACGGCGCGGTATTGGCCGTGGTCTTTGGCGAACATAAAGAAAACGCTTTCGCCACTGCTGGCGTCGATCGCTTGCTGGTGCTCGATGGCGAAGAATTCAGCGGTTATGCACCGGAACAACGGGTCCAGGGGCTGCGGGCTGTGGATAACCAGTTCAACCCGCGTCACTGGTTGCTGCCGGACAGTCGCAGCGGTGGTGGTGAATTGGGTCGACGCTTTGCCGCCGCGCTGGGCGAACGCCCGGCCACCCGGGTCTGGCAGGTCAAGGATCAGGAATGCATCGGCCGCGCCGGTGCCGGTTTGCAAGACCTTGCGCGCCCGGTGGCACGCTTGATTCTGGCTGCCGTCGAATGCGCCGAACCGGTCAGCGAAACCCGTCACGAAGCCTTGCCGGTGGAGTTATCCACAGCCGTGGCGCGCAGCTTGTCGCGCATCGAGGATCTGGGCGCGGTGGCAGTGGACCCGGCGGCGATTCCGATGGCCGAAGCCGAGTTCATCTTCTCCGGCGGCAACGGAGTCAAGGACTGGGGACTTTTCCACAGGACCGCCGAAGCGCTGGGCGCGACCGAAGGCGCCTCCCGAGTGGCGGTGGACGATGGCTTCATGGCGCGCGACCGTCAGGTCGGTGCGTCCGGCACCTGGGTCACCGCGCGGGTTTACGTGGCGGTGGGGATTTCCGGGGCGATCCAGCACCTGCAAGGCATCGGTGCCTGCGACAAGGTGGTGGCGATCAACCTCGACCCTGGCTGCGACATGATCAAACGGGCCGACTTGTCGGTGATCGGCGAGAGCGCCGAGATTCTTCAAGCCTTGATCGATGCGGTAGAGGCTTACCGCAATGAAGCCAAGCGCGATGCGGCTTAAGGGAAGGAAAGGGTTATGAGCACGAAAATCATCAGCCTGGTGTCCATCGGCGCCCACCCGACCTCCGGCCGGCCACGTCGCGCGGAGCAGGATGCGCGGGCGGTGGAGCTGGGCCTGCAATTGGCTGGGGATAACCTGCAAGTGCTGCATGCCGGTGACGTCGCGGAACCCGCATTGCGTGCCTATTTGGGCATGGGCCTGGAACAGCTGCATGTGCTGGAGCAACCGGAAGGCGCCGATGCGCTGCCGGCATTGACTGCGTATTTGCGTGATGCCGGGGCGCAGGTCGTGCTGACCGGCAGCCAGGCGGAAACCGGTGAAGGCTCGGGCATGTTGCCGTTCCTGCTGGCGGAAAGCCTGGGCTGGCCATTGGTAGTCGGGCTGGCTCAAGTTGAATCCATCGACGGCAATTCAGCGCTGGTGCTGCAAGCCTTGCCGCGCGGTCAGCGCCGTCGGTTGAAAGTGCGGCTGCCGTTCCTTGCAACTGTGGATAACGCTGCGCCGAAACCTCGGCAGAGCGCCTACGGCCCGGCTCGACGCGGGGTGTTGCAGGCGGATGAGGTCGAAGTGATCGACGACGCACTGCTGGCGGTCGCCACGCTGCAACCGGCCAAGCCACGGCCTAAACGCTTGAAGGTGATCAAGGCCAAGAGCGGCGCGGACCGGATGAAAGCCGCGACGGCCAAGGCCAGCGGTGGCGGCGGGCAGGTGCTTAAAGGCGTGACTGCGCAAGCAGGTGCCGAGGCGATCCTCAAGTTGCTGATCGAAGAAGGCGTGGTCCGCTAACGAATACCCAATACAGATCTAATGTGGGAGCGGGCTTGCTCGCGAAGAGGGCGGTTCAGTCGACATTGATGTTGTCTGACACACCGCTTTCGCGAGCAAGCCCGCTCCCACAAGGAATAACAAATGACCGTTGAATTTCGTTCGGCCCTGCGCGCGGATGCGCGGGAGATTGCTCGCTTGTTTCAGATTTCTTCAGAGGGCGCTGCAGATTACATCTGGAGCCAACTGGCACAACCCGGTCAGGATTTGCTGGATGTCGGGGCCAGTCGCTACGCCCGTGAAGACGTCGATTTCTCTTACCAAAACTGCGTGATTGCGCAGGCCGAGGGTGAAGTCATCGGCATGATGCACAGCTACGTGATGCGTCACGACCCACTGGCGCCTCCAGTGACCGACCCAGTCCTGGCGCCGTACGCCAAAATGGAAATCCCCGACACCCTCTACATCTCCAGCCTCGCGCTGCATGAAGGCTGGCGAAACCAGGGCCTGGGCAAGCAATTCCTCGCCTACGCTTACGACCGTGCCAACCAGCTAGGGCTCAATGGCTTGAGCCTGATCGACTACGCGGTGAACACCGGCGCCCGCCGGTTTTACGAGCGACATGGCTTTCGTATCGTCGATACCTGCCAGATCACGCCCCATCCGATGATTCGGGTCACGGGTGAGGCCTATCTGATGTATCGGCCCTGATGAGCTACATTTTTCTATGAGCTGGCTTTCCATGAGCAGGGCGGGGTGGCAGCAGCGCTAATTCCTCACACTCGTTTTCAAGAATGGGTTGAACATGGGAGCGGTCAGTCGACGTGAGACCTGTCTGATCTGTGGCGTGATGCTTGTTGTGTTTTTTCTGGTTGTAACCACGCGTTCGATAGCGGATACCAGAAAGGAAGATCCGGATTTTTACAAATGGCTGGCGTCTGAACAGGGGCAAAAAGCCTCCCTGGCGCAGATGAAACAGCAATGCGACAAGGTGCTGGATGCTGAAAAAAACCTGAATTGTTCAGTGTCCGTTTTCTCCCGAATGTTCGAGGCCAAAACCGCAAACCTGATCCCCGAGTACTATCTGGCGATCAAGCGTCGTCATGCTCAGGCAATCGCGAATGACCCTGAGCTCAACGCGATGTTCTCCATGTTCGGCAGCGAATCCCTCGCGACCCTGCGCAGGCTCGGCGATTTTTCGGTGACAAGAACCAAGCGACACGAGGTGCTGGCGATTCATCCTTACGCCAGCGACAGTCACGTCACTGACGATGTGCTGCCCTACCTCGATGTCAAAGCGGCCAATGGTGTTTCGTCGCGCTTCATTCTGGACACCGGTGCACCGCAAACGCGGGTCAACAACGACACCGCGAAGCTGATGGGCATCAGGTTGTTAACCGACTCTCACTATGGCTACAGCACGTTTTATGGCGAACGTGACCTGTCTGCCAAACTCGGGATCTTTGAGTCTTTAACGATAGGTACAAGCGAGTTCAGAAACGTCCTGGTGTTTGTCAGCGACCGGGAAAACTTACTGGGGCTTGATCTGATCGGTAAGTTGGGGCGTTTGAAGGTCACCAAAAAGACGCTGGAGGTTAACGCCGAACCTCCCGCGCGATGCGATTCGCCAATTAGCTACGCGCGCATGGACATTAATCAACGACTGACCATTGCCGCACGCCTGGATCGTCGGGCCACGCCGGTGATTATCGACACGGGCAATGTTGATTACCTGACGTCGTCCTCGCCGGGCAACTCATCCGTTCATGTCACCGATGAACCTCGTTCCCAAACCTTCAAGGGTGAATTGAGCCTGGCGGGCCATATCCAATCGATCACCTACAACTACTACCCGGACTTTACGATTCCTGCGTCGTTATTGCGGGGTCAGTACGTGCCTTCGCTTTTGCTTGGGTGGGGGGCATTCAATGATTATGAGTTGAATCTGGATATCGACTCGGGATGGTCGTGTTTCAACAGGACCTGAATCGTGGTTACCCACAATCCCTGTTAGTGCTTCTGTGGATAACGTGTTCGCCCATCGCTACACCCCATACAAACCAGGCCCTGCAACCCTTCGTACAAAAAACAACCAGCCTAACTTGCGGTTTTTTCAGGCTTTTTCCAGAGGATAACTTTGTACGCAAGCCAATACTTGCCCCCAATCTCTGTTAGCGCATCTGTGGATAAGATGTTTGCTGTCCTCTGCAGGCCATATAAAACGGGCCTATCAGGCGGCTGATCAAAAAGCGATCAAATCATCGTTTTAAGCCGGTAAACCTCGCGCAAACCCCGATTTATCGCGGCTTCCAGCGGTTTTCCACAGATCCGCCCAAGTTGCCCCCAAAGTCTGTTGGCGCTTCTGTGGATAAGGTGTTCGCCATCCTCTGCAAGCCACGTATAACGTGCCTTTCAAGCTTTCGATCAAAAAACAACCAATCGTTGTTCAAAACCCTGCTTCTGGATAAGTCACGGATTTTCTTCAGTTTCTGTGGAGAAAGTTTCCACGAAATCCACACTTGTCCCCAATAGCTGTGGGTGGAGGTGTGGATAACTTGTTTGCTAAAGGCTGGGAGCCATGTGGTGTATAGGCCTGAACGTAATAGATCATATTTCGTACAGTTCTATAGGGGGAGAGGGTTTCGCGGGAGAGGGATGCAGTGACTGGGAGGGCGCTTTCGCGAGCAAGCCCGCTCCCACACTGGATCTATGACGCACTGAAGATCCCTTGTGGGAGCGGGCTTGCTCGCGAGGCTTTTGAGGTTAGCCCTGAACCGGCACACCTTTAAGGTATGGAGCAGGCTCTGCCCCAAGGTTGTTCAGCAACCGCTCGCTGTACCAATCCACAAAATTCACCACGCCAAACTCATAGGTCTTGGAGTAAGGGCCTGGCTGGTAAGCCGTGGAGTTGATCCCGCGCTGGTTCTCTTCGGCCAGGCGACGGTCCTGGTCGTTGGTCGCATCCCAGACCTGGCGCATGCGCTCCACGTCGTAGTCCACGCCTTCGACCGCGTCCTTGTGGACGATCCACTTGGTGGTGACCATGGTTTCCTGCGCGCTGATCGGCCACACGGTGAACACGATGATGTGGTCGCCCATGCAGTGGTTCCAGGAGTGCGGCAGGTGCAGGATACGCATCGAGCCCAGGTCCGGGTTTTTGATCCGGCCCATGAGTTTGGCGCAGCCTTGTTTGCCGTCCAGGGTCATCGACACGGTGCCTTTGAGCAGCGGCATGCGCACGATGCGGTTACGCAGGCCGAAGCTGGCGTGGGCGTAAGGAATCTTCTCGGCTTCCCAGGCAGCGGCGGAGGCGGCGACGTGGTCCTTGAAGGCCTGGTCGGCACGCGGGTCGGTGACGTCGTCCCATTCCAGCAGGGTTTTCAGCAGTTCCGGGTGCGACGCGTTGCAGTGGTAGCACTCGCGGTTGTTTTCCAGCACCAGTTTCCAGTTGGCTTTCTCCATCAAGGTGGTGGTAATCGCCACCTTGGTGTTTTCCATGTCGTACGGTTCCATGTAATGGTTCAGCGTCGACAGGAAGTCATCAATGGCTGGCGGGTTCTCCGACAGGCTGATGAAGATGTAGCCGCCGGCAGTCTTCACGTTTACCGGTTTGAGGCCGTATTGCTTCATGTCGAAGTCGGCGCCCATTTCGGTGCCGGCGAACAGCAGGCGACCGTCCAGTTCGTACGTCCACTGGTGGTAGTGGCAGACCAGTTTGGCGACCTTGCCTTTTTCACTGGTGCACAGCCGTGAACCGCGGTGGCGGCAGACGTTGTGGAACGCATGGACTATGCCGTCTGCGCCGCGAATCACGATGATCGGGTTCTTGCCGACTTGCAGGGTCAGGTAGTTGCCCTTGGTCGGGATTTCGCAGGTCATGCCGGCGATCAACCACTCTTTCTGAAAGATTTCCTGCATGTCGATATCAAATAGCCGCTCGTCAGAGTAAAACGGCTGCGGCAGCGAGAAAGTGCGCTCGCGCTCTTGCAGCATCTGCGCGGTGGCCTTGCGTGCGGGTTCCAGCGGATCGCCCAGGCTCAGGGTAGTGGTGACGTCCATCATTTAATCCTCAAGGCCATTCTGTGTGGCCGGCGAAAGTGGCTAATCAGGTTTGCTACGCAAGGTGTAAAGGTTGTGTCTTGGTATGGAGCGAGTGTGGGGCCGGCGCTAGCCAGAACCTTATCCATGGGCGACATGGCCCAATCTGTTCCCGACGCGCAACCCCCGGTAGATGTGGGCTGGTCGCGATAAGTATGTGAATGTCGCAGATAGGTAAATGGGTGGTTCGCACGTTACGCAGAATCGCCAACATAAGGCCGACCATCGGCGGTGGAGAACAGCATGTCCAACAGCTTCCTGAATCCGGTAACCACCCAGACCTGGGCCAATGGTCGACACATCGTCCGTTGCGTCAAAGTCATCCAGGAAACCTGGGATGTGCGCACCTTCTGCTTTATGGCTGACCAGCCAATCCTGTTCTTCTTTAAACCGGGGCAGTTTGTCACCCTGGAGCTGGAAATCGAAGGGGTGCCGATCATGCGCTCCTACACCATTTCCAGCTCGCCGTCGGTGCCGTACAGCTTTTCGGTGACCATCAAGCGTGTGCCGGGCGGCAAAGTGTCGAACTGGCTGCACGACACCCTGCACGAAGGCCAGGAGCTGGCGGTGCACGGGCCGGTGGGGTTGTTCAATGCCATGGACTTCCCCGCGCCGAAGGTGCTGTACCTCAGCGGTGGCGTCGGTATCACACCGGTCATGTCGATGGCGCGCTGGTTCTACGACACCAACGGCAACGTCGACATGGTGTTTATCCACAGCGCCCGTTCGCCCAAAGACATCATTTACCACCGCGAGCTGGAACATATGGCGTCGCGGATCGATAACTTCAGCCTGCACCTGATCTGCGAGAAGCATGGTCTGGGCGAGCCGTGGGCCGGTTATCGCGGGTACCTGAACCACAAGATGCTCGAGCTGATGGCGCCGGACTTCATGGAGCGCGAAGTCTTCTGCTGCGGCCCGACGCCGTATATGAATGCGGTCAAGCGCATGCTCGAAGCGGTCGGCTTTGACATGGCGCGTTATCACGAGGAATCCTTCGGCGCTACGCCAGCGGAAGCCCGTGCCGATGCGGTGGAGCAAGCCGAAATCGCCGCGGATGCACCGGACATCGACATCGCAGACCTGCACCAGGTGGAATTCACCGCGTCCGGCAAGAGCATTCGTGTTGCACCGGGTGAAACCGTGCATGCGGCGGCTGCCAAGCTTGGTTTGTTGATTCCGAAGGCTTGCGGGATGGGGATCTGCGGGACGTGCAAGGTGATGAAGCTGGGTGGCGAGGTCGAAATGGACCACAACGGCGGGATCACCGAGGAAGACGAAGCGGAAGGGTTCATTCTTTCGTGCTGCAGCGTGCCGAAGGGCGACGTGCGCATCGAGTTCTAAACCTGTGGGAGCGGGCTTGCTCGCGAAGACGGCGGCACAGTCAACATTGATGTCGCCTGACACACCGCTTTCGCGAGCAAGCCCGCTCCCACAAGGGTTGCTATTTCAGTCCACAAACAGGTCTGGCATCAGCTTGTCGTTGGTGCCGGGCTCAAAGCGGTAGTGATCGAATTCGGTCACGCCATGCTCCCGCAAAATCTCCTCATCAATCAGCAACCGACCGGTGACGCGGCGACCACTGCTGCTCAGAATCGCGTAAGCAGCGTCCGCCATAATTGCCGGCGTGCGCGCATGCTTGAACGACTCGCGTGACCCGAGCTGAAATTCGATGGCAGCGGTGGCAATCATCGTCTGCGGCCACAGGGAATTGACGCTGATTCCGTAACTGGAAAATTCCTCACTCATGCCCAGGGTCAGCATGCTCATGCCGTACTTGGTCACCGTGTAGGGACTGTACTGGGCAAACCATTTCGTCGCCAGGTTCAGCGGTGGCGACAGGTTAAGAATGTGACCATTGGTTTTTTTCAGATAGGGCAGGGCAGCCTGACTGCACAGGAGCACGGCGCGGGTGTTGATCTGGTGCATCAGGTCGAAGCGCTTGAGTTCGATGTGTTGAACCCCGGTCAACTTGATCGCCCCGGCATTGTTGATCAGCGCATCAATGCCGCCGAAATGCTCGTTGGCCTTGGTCAGCGCCTCACGCACCGCGACTTCATCACGCACATCCACCTGCAAGGCCAACGCCTTGCCGCCCGCGGCTTCGACTTCCGCGGCTACGCTGAAAATCGTGCCAGGCAACTTGGGGTGGGGATCTGCGCTTTTCGCGGCAATCACAATGTTGGCGCCGTCGTGCGCAGCCCGCAGCGCGATCTCACGACCAATCCCGCGGCTGGCGCCGGTAATGAACAGGGTTTTGCCTTTCAATGACATGCGTGCGCTCCTGATTATTGTTATCTGACCGACTCGCCACTCAATGTAGACCAAGTAATTTGCGGTGAGAGTGCGTGCCTAAAGGCCAGTCAGTCAGGAGCTGAAAGACGCGATCCTTGTGGGAGCGGGCTTGCTCGCGAATGCGGTGTGTCATTCAACATAGGTGTTGAATGACCTGACGC